>JAHFEJ010000120.1 GCA_023248535.1 Nitrospinales bacterium
CTGGCGGGTGCGAATGGGTGTCTGCTATGCGCACGTTATCAGGCAAAACGAAATTGGGAACAATTCGTTGGAATGAGGTTGTCATGAGCCCTTGACTCGTGAGCTTATGGGTGTGGTACCCGGTCAGAGCGGGCTCCACTCCTCGGAGACGATCAGCCAGTTGCCATCGGGATTCTTCAGCCGCAACCGTTTAAGGCCGCGGTCTTTGTAGGCGCCGCTCTGATAGGCCTGCTCAAACACCACGGTGGCGGCGCCATCCTGCCCCAAGCCGATTTTCACGTTATCGGCGGCGATGGCCAATTTCTTGTTAGAGGAGAATTTCGCCTTCTTGTCTCCCAGCCAGGCATCCAGCTCCATGCCCTGCCCCTGGAAATCCGGCGCGTAATACGAAGCGTATTTGCCAAAGTTCTTGCTCCGCCATGCGTTGAGCCAGGCCGCCACGGTCTGGCTGACGGCCATTTTCACTTTTTCGTCATCCGGTTTTTGATCCGCCGTGGCGGGAGCCGCTATGGGGGCGGGCAACGCCGCCGGAGCGGGCACCGGAACGGGAACGGGCGCCAAGCCGCCGCCCAACCCGATCGAAACCCCGGCGCCGGGCGATTTTTCGGCGGTTGCGTTCCCGACCTTGGCCTGCAAGATGCCCACCTGATCTTCCATAAAGGCGACACGCGCCTGCATGGAGCGGGAAAACGCGGTGGCCTCTTCCATCTGTTTGGCGGATTCAGCCTGCTCTTTTTTCAGCCGCTGGTTTTCCTCATCCAACCGGACATTTTCCTTGCGGAGCGTGAGGTTGTCGGCGCGGAGGGTTTCCGTTTCAGTCCGAAGCGCTTCAATCTCGCCATTTGCCTTATCCGAGGCGGCGGCGGAGGCGGCAGGCGCCTGCCCGGCGCGGGGCGGCGCCGTGGCGGCCCCTTCGGCCAACTGCACTTCCAGGTAATCCTGTTTCTGCGTAAGTTTGAACGGGGCATCGGCAAGAAGCTCCATCTCCAGGCGGACCGATTTAACCTTTGGAAAACGGACGACGATCATGCCGGATACGATCTTGCCATCGACGGCGATACGGCGCGGCTCGAAATCAAGTTCGGCGCCGGGAATTTCGACCGCCAACCGCAGCGGATCGGCCAGTTTGTACGCGGTATATTCAAACTTGCGCGAGCCGAAAATTTTCACGATGGACCGGTTATTTTCGGTCAGGTAGGTGATCTTCTTTATATGCGCGACGAGTTCGTTTCCCGGGGAGACGTCGGTGGCGGGGGCGCTGCCGGCCGTTTTGCAACCGGTGACCGCCAAGGCGGTTACGATCAGCGCGGCGGCCACGGCGCGCGCCGCCGCTCCCCTTTTTGCCCGGTATCTATCCATCATTCTTCCGGTTCTTTTCAGTGCATTCCGCACATGCCGCCGCCGCAGCCGCCCGGCGGGGGGGTGCGGCCGCAGGAAGGCGCTGGCGCGGAGGCGGGAACCGATGCGGCGAAGGAACTCATTTCCTTCTCCACCTGTTTTCCGCCGCACTTGGGGCAGGCGATCCCCTTAAACCCCGCGCTGGAAAGCCGCAGTTCCTCGAACTTGTGGCCGCACTTCCTGCACTTGAATTCGTAAATAGGCATTACTTACCTTCCATTTTCGCCACGATAAGGCGCATTAAGTGTTCGCTGATCATCCGGCGCGGCTTGGCATCGAGCCATTGGTGGCCTTCCGTGTACTGGGTGTAAGGAATAACCACCACCTCGGTTTTGCCGTCCCGGTCATAAACCTTAACGGCGTATTTGTAGCGGATGACCCGTTGCCCGTCGCCGAAAAGGCCGAGGCTCATGCCGCCGCCGACCCTCTGCTGAACCATCCATTCCGTTATCATCACGCCGCTGCTTTTGTCGATAACGGTAAGCGGGGCGGCAAGCAACACCTCTATCGTTTTTTCCCACCCTTGGTCATACGGCGTGGCGAATGTGCGGGCAAGCGCGTTGACGCCGAGGGAACTCTCCCGCGCCTCGACAGGGGGCGGGGGAACCTCTTTTTGATCCGGCGCGGGCATTATCATCGCCAACGGGTTGGCCCGCTGTTCCATTTTTTCCGGTGCGGGCCCCTTAGGGGAAGGGGACGTGGCCGCCGGGGCCGCGGCGGCGGGAGCCGCAACGGAGGGGGCGTCCTTGGCTTTCGGCGCGTCGCCGAAAATCACGGCATCCCCTTCTTCCAGCGGCGCGGGCGGCTCTTCCGCCTTGGCCACTTGAACCGGCTTTTCCGCCACTGGCGCGGGTTTGGGAGCCTCGGCTTTTTGCTCTTTTTTGGGCGGCGGGGCATCCGATTCGACGGGATACCAGAACTTGTCGGGAAGAAAACTGCCGCATGAGGCGCACAGGAGCGCCACGGCGCTGAAAATAACCGCCGCTTTTGTTTTTTGCATGGGGGTAACGATAACACCCCGCATCGGGAATAGTCAACAAAATGAAGGCGAATTCACCCCCTCCGGATCATCGGAGGCCTGGCACTTGGAATGGGGGCGGAATTCTAGTAGAATCCGGGATTGAAACAGGAAAAGGGTGCGCGCCGGAGAATGGTTTTACGGCGTATGCTTCCCGAATTAACCAGATTGTTGGGATACCGTTATCATGAAATGCGAAATCAGGAAGGCCGGAAGCGTAACGCTGTTCAGCATACAAGGGGATATTGTTTTCAACCACCTGAACGATATCCGCGAAACGATCAAGGGGGAGATGATTCAGTCCACCACCGATAAATTCCTGGTCGACCTGGGCGGCGTGGGAATGATCGACTCCGCGGGGGTGGGATTCATCGTCTCCGTTTATAAAACGGTCCTTTCACGCAAGGGGACGTTCGCCATCGTCCGCCCCAACGACGCGGTGAAGAGCGTGCTGCAAACCGTGGGCCTTACCCGCCTCTTCAACATCTACGAGAGCGAAGACGAAGCCATTAAGGCCATCTAGGCCGGCCGGCGCCGCATGAGCCGCTTCCGCATCCGCCAGGAAAGGGAAGAAACCCCGGCAAGGCGGGAAGAACACCGCCAGTTCATCGGGATGCGCCTCGGCGCCGAGGAATATGTCATCGAGATCGCCAAGGCCCGCGAGATACTGCTGCTGGAGGAGATCACCTACGTTCCCCGCGTGGCGGGCTACTTTGAGGGGGTTATCAACCTCCGCGGCGATGTGGTGCCGGTCATTAACCTGCGGGCGAAACTGGGAATGGCGGCCGGCGCCCCCACCGCCACCACCCGCGTCATCATCACCGAATCGGCCTCCGGCGTGCCGGTGGGGCTGCTGGTGGACGCGGTGACCAGCGTTATCCGCCTGCCGGAAAGCAGCATCGAGTCCGCTTCCGCCGCCTTTGGGGAAGTGGCGGTGGAATACATCAAGGGGATCGGCCGCACGGAACACAGCATCGTCGGCTGGCTGGACGTGGATAAACTGGTAGCGTAACGCCGCCGCGCACAAAACGGAAATAACGGGATCGGACAATGGCGCAAAACAGACATATCGTGGGCATCGACTTCGGCACCACCACCAGCGCCATCGGCATGGTCAAGAACGGCGTTCCCTTCCTTTTCGAGGTTGATGACGGCGAGGCGATGATGCCTTCGGTGGTCGCCTTCGGCAAGGGGGACGAGATCATTGTCGGGCACAAGGCCAAAAAGCAGGCGGTGCTGAACCCGGACAAAACCTTCCGTTCGGTGAAACGCCGCATGGGGGAAAAAGAGACCGTCAACACCGGCCGCGGCGAATGGCCGCTGGAACAGGTCGGGGCCGAAATCCTTAAAAAACTGAAGGCCGGGGCGGAACGCCATCTCGGCCACCCGGTCACCGACGCGGTCATCACCGTGCCGGCCTACTTCAACCAGCTTCAGCGCCAGGCGGTGCAGGAGGTGGGAAAGCTGGCGGGGCTGAACGTGCTGCGCATCATCAACGAACCGACCGCCGCCGCGATGGCCTACGGCCTCAACCAGCGGGACGAGCAGAGCGTCATGGTGTTCGACTTCGGCGGCGGCACGTTCGACGTGTCGGTGCTCACCATCGCCGACGGCGTGTTCGAGGTGAAGGCGACCGGAGGCGACAACATGCTGGGGGGCGACGACATCGACCAGATGATCATCGACAAGGTGGCGGCCGACTTTAAAAACGACCACGGCATCGACCTGACGAAAGACAAGATGGCGATGCAAAAGCTGAAGGATGAAGCGGAAAAACTGAAGATCGCCCTCTCCAGCTCCGATTCGGCCCGGCTGAACATCCCGTTCATCACCGCCGACAAGCACGGCCCGATCCATATCGACAAGACCTTCACCCAGGCCCAGATGGATCAGATGACCGCCACGCTGGTGAACAAAATCATCCGGCTGGCGAAGGAGACGCTGAAGAAGAGCGGCCTCGACAACGGCACGCTCGATAAAGTGCTGCTGGCGGGCGGCTCCACCCGCATCCCCGCCGTGCGCGACGCCATCGCGGAACATTTCGGCGGCAAGGTGCTGGGCGGGGTGAACCCGCTGGAGTGCATCGCGCTGGGCGCCGCCGTGCAGGCGGGCATCCTCGACGGCAAGGTGGAAGGCACGGTGCTTCTGGACATCATCCCGCTTTCGCTCGGCCTCGAGATCGAAGGGGGGAGCGCCGAGGTGATCATCCCGGCCAACGCCACCATCCCGGTGTCGCATAAAAAGGTTTTTTCCACCGTGGCGGACAACCAGACGGAAGTTGAGATCAAGATCCTGCAGGGGAACAGCAACCGCGCCCCGGAAAACGTGACGCTGGGGCGCTTCATCCTCGGCGGCATCGAGACGGCTAAAAAAGGGGAACCGAAGGTGGAGGTGGAATTCGACATCAACGTGGACGGCATCATGAACGTCCGCGCGCGCGATACCAAAACCGGGGCCGCCCGCTCCGTCACCATCGACCGGGGCGTTGTGGAAAAACGGAAGACGGCGTAGAGTGGAGCCATGTACGAAGTAGCGGTCACGGCGCAGTTCTCGGCGGCGCACCAGTTGCGCGGCCATTGGGGGCCATGCAAAGACCTCCACGGCCACAACTGGACGGTGGAGGCGGCCTTCGCCACGAAAAAACTGGGCAAACACGGCATGGTGGTCGACTTCCACCACGTGAAAGAGGAGTTGAGCCGCCTGATGAACATGCTGGATCACAAGATCATCAACGAGGTCCCGCCGTTCACCAAGTGGGATCCGACCGCCGAACGGATAGCCGAATGGTTTTTTAAGGAATTGAAGAAGAGCTTGCCGGTGCCGCCGTCATACGTCACCATCTACGAAACCGAGAACGCCTGGGCCACCTACCGCGCCAAGTAGCTGCCCGCTCCCTCAAATCTCCGGCCACGAAAGACTATTGCGCCGGTACCACACCCATAAGCTCACGAGTCAAGGGCTCATGACAACCTCATTCCAACGAATTGTTCCCAATTTCGTTTTGCCTGATAACGTGCGCATAGCAGACACCCATTCGCACCCGCCAGC
>JAHFEJ010000121.1 GCA_023248535.1 Nitrospinales bacterium
CTCGGTTTTTTGGCGTTTGACACGGATGAGGCCGCGCGCCGCCTGAAGGAACAGTTTGACGTAAGCACCCTTGAAGGGTTTGGTTTGCATGGGCGCGATCTTGCCGTGCGGGCGGCGGGCGGCATTGTCCACTATGTAAAGAAAAATGCCGCCGATGTTTTGGCATCGCTGCACACCATCCGCTGGGTGAAAAGCGGCGTGGAAATGGACCTGGATGCCGCCACGTTGCGCAACCTGGAAATATTGCAAAGCCTGGGGGAGGGGGGCGAGGACGGTACGCTGGTTTCGGTGCTGGATAAAACCGGCACGGCGATGGGGGGGCGGCTGTTGCGCGAGTGGCTGGTGAAGCCTCTCAAAGACCGTGAAGCCATTATGCTGCGGCAGGCGGCGGTTACCGCTTTCTTTGGTGATCCGCTTACCGCCGATAGCTTCCGTACGCGGATGGGTGAGGTTGATGACTTCGAGCGCTCCATCAGCCGCATCGCTGGCAAGAGCTTCAACCCGCGCGATTTTTCATCGCTCAAACGGTCGCTTGCCGTGCTCCCTTCGCTTCGGGAAGATGTTGCGAAGTTGCCGGGCTATGCGATAGCCGCAATTGTGGCGGAGTGGGATAACGTTGCGGAGTTGGCGGAACTGTTGGGCCGTGCGGTTTCCCCTTCGCATCCTGCCACGTTCAAGGATGCCGGTTTCATCCGCGAAGGGTATAGCAAGGAGCTGGACGAGTTGCGCGGGTTCCGCGATAACGCCACCGAGGCCATCCGCAGCTTGGAAGAAAAAGAGCGCGCGGCTACCGGCATCAGCACGCTCAAGGTCGGCTACAACAAAATCTACGGTTACTATCTGGAGATCACCCACCGTCACAGCAACAAGGCTCCCGCGAACTACATCCGCAAGCAGTCGCTGGTGAATTGCGAACGGTTCGTCAGCCCGGAACTGAAAGAGATAGAGGAAAAACTGCTGAGTTCCGACGAGCGGGCCAAACAGCTTGAAGCGAAACTGGTGGAAGAACTCCGCGCTGCGACCGCCGGTTACATCAAGCGGGTGCGGAGCGCGGCAGCAATCATTGCGCGGCTCGATGTGGCGTCGGCTCTGGCGGAGGGGGCGCGGCTTTATGGCTACTGCGCCCCGGAGATTCTGGATACCGATGAGCTGGTGTTGGCGGAAAGCCGCCATCCGGTTATCGAGCGGCTGATGACGGAAGAGAATTTCGTGCCGAACGACGTTTCAATGCAAAACCGGCAGGAAAGACTGATGGTGATCACCGGCCCGAACATGGCCGGAAAGTCAACCTACTTGCGGCAGGTGGCGCTTGCCGTGCTTATGGCGCAGATGGGGGGATATGTCGCCGCCAAGAACGCGCGCATCGGCATCGCCGACCGTATCTTCACCCGCGTTGGCGCGCAGGACCGCCTGCAAAAAGGACTTTCCACATTCATGGTGGAGATGGTGGAGACGGCGAACATCCTGAACAACGCAACCGCGCGTTCGGTGGTCATTCTCGACGAAATAGGTCGGGGCACCAGCACGTTCGACGGCATCTCCATCGCCTGGGCGGTGGCGGAGTTTTTGGCGCGGCTGAAGGCGCGAACCATTTTTGCCACGCACTATCACGAGCTGACCGATCTGGCGTTCACCGAGCCGGGAGTGGCGAACTATAACGTGACGGTGAAGGAGCAGCGGGAGCGGCTGATCTTCCTGCGCAAGGTGGAGCCGGGGCCGGCCGACAAGAGCTATGGGATACAGGTGGCGCGGTTGGCGGGCTTGCCCAAAGAGGTGCTCAAGAGGGCAAAGGCCGTATTGAAACAATTGGAGCAAATGGAACTCGACCCGGATGGCAGGCCCGCGCTGAAGGGGGCCGACATGGGGGAGGGGCTTCAGGTGCCGCTTTTCACGCCCCCCCCGCATCCGGTGGTGGAGGGACTGCGGGCAACCGACATCGACAACATGACGCCGCTCGATGCGCTCAACTATCTGCACCAACTCAAAGAAAAGCTGGAATAGCCGCTGTTTTTTGGTACAATTCCACTGCAATAACTTATTTCAACCTGAACGGGGCACATATAATGTTTGATGAAGCGATAAAAAAACTCGAAGCCGAGATGACCGATATCAAGAAGGCTCTGGCGCAAGAGATACCGAACGAGATCAACCGCGCCGCCGCGCTGGGCGACCTGAAAGAGAACGCCGAATATCACGCCGCCCGCGAAAAAAAACGCAACTTCGAGGCGCGCGGCGCGCAGATCGTAGAGCGGATAAAGACGATGCGCTCCATCGATCTCACCAAGATTGCGCGGGATGCCGCCGGCCTGTTCAGTGTTGTTACCCTTGAAGACCTCAACAGCGGCCAAATGGTTACCTACGAACTGGTGGTTGCGGATCTGGTCGATGTGCCGAACGGGAAAATTTCCATTGCAGCTCCAATCGGGAAGGCGATCATGGGAAAGAAGGTGGATGATGAATTCAAAGTTGTGCTTCCTTCGGGTCCAAAGGAGTACATGATAATCAAGCTCCAGACCATTCACGACCGCAATCTCTAACCGCTTCAAACATCCGTCCCCGCCCAGGGATACCAGGATTTTTACCGCAACCACAGAGCCTCAGAGGCACGGAGAAGAAACCTCTTTTTCGTTCTTCTCCGTGTCTCGTGTGTCTCTGTGGTAAATCCCAAGTCTCAGGCTTCGGCGATGGAAACCTTTATCATCTCGATCTTTTCTTTGGGATTGTCGCGGGCGTCGCGCGGTGCGCTCACGATGGCGTCCACAACATCCATCCCCTCGGTCACCTCGCCGAAAGCTGAATACTGCTTGTCGAGGAACCGGGCCGCGGCGACGCAGATAAAGAACTGTGAACCGGCGCTATCCGGGTCTTGCGCGCGGGCCATCGAAAGGGTGCCGCGGTTGTGGGGGCGGTCGTTGAACTCGGCGCGGATGTGGTAGCCGGGGCCGCCGGTGCCGTGGCTGTGGCGCGCATCGTAATCTTCCTTGGTATTCGGGCAGCCCCCCTGGATCATGAAGCCGGGGATGACGCGGTGAAAAGTAGTGCCGTCATAAAATCCCTTCTGCGCCAGTTCCTTGAAGTTCGCCACATGCCCCGGCGCAACGTCTTCGTAAAACTTCAGCTTGATGGTTCCTTTGCTCGTCTCTATTATTGCGATTTCTTCAGCCATTGTCGGTTCCTTTTGAAAAGAGATTAAAATCCGTCCCGCATCGGGACGTCGCTTGGTTACTTCTTGATCAGTTCTTTGGCGTGTTCGCGCGCGGCGTCGGTGATGGTTTTGCCCGCGCCCATCCGCGCCAGCTCTTCCACGCGGCCGTCGTCATCCAGCTTGCGGATGTTCACGGTTGTTTGGCCCTTCACGCTTTTCTTTTCCACCACGAAATGGTGATCGGCCTGCCGCGCGATCTGCGGCAAGTGGGTGATGCAGATGATCTGGCAGTTCTTCGCCAACTTCTTCAGCTTTTCGCCGACCATATCGGCGGTTTTGCCGCCGATGCCGGTATCGATCTCATCGAACACCAGCACCGGCACCGGCTGCACCTTGCCGATGGCGGTTTTCAGCGCCAGCATCACGCGCGATACTTCGCCGCCCGATGCTATCTTGGCCAGCGGGCGCGGCTCCTGCCCTTCGTTGGCGCTGATGAGGAACTGGAACTCCCCGAATCCGTGCGGGAAGACTTTTATCTTTTTGCCGTCCAGATCAAGGCCGTCCGCATCTTCTGTCAGTGTGGTTTCAACCTCAAACCGCGCGCCTGCCATGTTGAGGTCGGCCAGTTCCTTCGCCACCTCTTTTTTAAAAGCGGCGATCCCCTTGACGCGCTTTTTGTGCAGGGCGCCCGCTTTTTCCTGCAGCTGTTTGCGGGCGGCGGCGAGTTCAGCCTCCAGCTTTTTCCGGTCTTCTTCGGCGAACTCGATTGAATCGAGTTCTTTCCGTCCTTCGGCGGCCATCGTCACGAGGCCGGCCAGATCGGTGCGGTATTTGCGTTTGAGCTTTTCGATGAGCGCGAGGCGCGATTCCACCTCTTGCATCCGTGCAGGGTCGTCTTCGATGCCTGTGCAGAAGGAGTTGACCTCCAGTGCCGCTTCCTGAGCTTGCGCGGCGAGGTCTTTGAACAACGCGGAAAATTTTTCAAAAAAGGGGTCGATGGCTTTGAGCTTATCCATCTCTTTCGCCGCTTCGCCCAGGATGCCGCCGGCATTCGATTCGCCGTCGTAAAGATCATTGAATATCTTCGCGCCGCTTTCGCGCAGTTTTTCGGCGCTTGCAAGGCGTTTGAGTTCGCTTTCCAGCGCGGCTTCCTCGTTATCCTTGAGGGCCGCTTTTTCCAGCTCGTCCAGCTTGAACTGAAGGAACTCGCGCTGGGCCTCGCTTTCCCGCTGGCGGCGGATGGTTTCCTTCAGTGCCGATTCTATGCGGCGCGCCTCGGTTCCCAGCACTGCGGTCTCGGTACGTTCGTGTTCCAGCGCAAGGTAGCCGTCCAGCCAATCGAGATGAGTATCTTTGTTCAGCAATGATTGATGTTCGTGCTGGCCGTGGATGTCGACCATGTTTTCGCCCGCCGCTTTCAAATCCGATACATTGAGTTGGCTGCCGTTGACCAGCGCTTTGGTTTTGCCCTCTTTTTGCAGCGTGCGGCGGACGACCAATTCGCCATCCTCCGCGAAGATACCCTGCGCTTCGAGTATCTTGACAGCTGTATTCAGCCGAGCGGCGTCGAACACCGCTTCCGCCACCGCGTTATCTTCACCCTGGCGGACGGTATCATTGTCGGCGCGCCCGCCGAGCACGAGATTAAGCGAAGAGAGAACCATCGATTTGCCCGCGCCGGTTTCGCCGGTGAGGATGTTAAGTCCTTCGCCGAATTCCACCGACAGGCCGGTGATGATGCCGATATTCTTTATGGTGAGCGCTTTAAGCACCGGCGGGGATATCCTTTTCCGTTTTTACGTTGTTGCGTCCGCTTTTTTTGGCGAGATACATGGCGGCGTCACCCCGCGCGATCACCTCTTTGGAGTTTTCGCCTTTCTGCATCGACGCGAGCCCGATGGATATGGTTACGTCGATATCCCTACCGCGCACGGTAAACGCAATTTCTTCGATGGCCCGGCGGATTTTTTCGGCCGTGACCGCCGCCAAGTCCATCGGACCGGAGAAGATCACCGCGAATTCCTCGCCGCCATAGCGGCACGGAATGGCGCTAGCGGGGCACGCCCCCCGTATTTCCTTTGCCACGTGTTTGAGAAGTTTGTCGCCGATAAGGTGTCCGCATTCATCATTGAATTTTTTGAAGTGGTCGATGTCGAGCATCAGCAGGCAGAAGGGCCGCCCCTGACGCGCCAATTCCATGGTCTCACCCATTTTTTCGTTGAACGCGCGGCGGTTGGCCAGTGTGGTGAGGTTGTC
>JAHFEJ010000044.1 GCA_023248535.1 Nitrospinales bacterium
GGCAATCATCGAAACGCCGGACGAAGCGTACTGGGCGCTCTCGGTGCTGAAATACCTCGATGAAAGCGACCTCTTTTTCCCCGATCCGGTGTTGACCCGCTTCTTCTCCCGCGCCGGCCACAACACCAGGCCGATGCTGAACTAGGGCGGGGATGGCTCAACCGGTCACGCTTGCCGATAACGCGCGCATCCTTGTCATCCGCCCCGACCGCATCGGCGATGTGGTGCTCTCCACCCCGGTGTTGATGTCGCTTCGTGCGGCAAAACCAAACTGGAAAATATCGATGCTGGTGCGGCCGATGATCGCGCCGCTGCTGGAAGGGCATCCAGCCATTGATGAACTGCTCACGCTGGATTCCGACGCAAAGCCGTCGTGGAAGAACACCACAGGGCTGGCCGAAACTCTGCGGCAAAAAAAATTCGACGCGGCGCTGCACCTCTACTCCGATTTTTGGGTATCGCTCGCCGTGTGGCGGGCGGCGGTGCCGGTGCGCATCGGCCCCGCCAGCAAACTGGCGCGCATTTTCTACAACACCGCCCTCCCCCAGCGCCGCAGCCGGGGGGATAGGCACGAGGCGGATTACAACCTCGATCTTCTTGCGCCGCTCGGCATCCCTCCGCTGCGGAAAAGCATGCTCCCCGTCCAACCGGGCGCCATCGGCGCGGCGGCGGCCTTGCTTGATCTTTCACGGAAAAACATCGGCGTCTTCCCCGGCATGGGGGGAAGCGCGCGCAACTGGAAGCCGGAGCAGTATGCCCAGTTGATCGACATATTGAAGGCCAACGCGCATAATGTCATCCTGATGGGGGGCGCGGCGGACGCGAAAATCGTGGAAGCCGTGGCGGCGGCCTGCGCCATCAAGCCGCGCCGCTTCGCGGGAACGCACCTGAAGGAACTGGCCGCATTCGTCCAAAGGCTCGATGTCTTTGTCGCCCCCAGCACCGGGCCGTTGCACATCGCCGGGGCTGTCGGCGCTCCCGCCGTTGGGATATACTGCCCTATCCGGGTTTGCCTGCCGCGGCGGTGGGGGCCGATAGGAGCGCGTGACACCGCCCTCTGCCCCGATGTTCCGCCGTGCGAAGCATGCGTGAAAGAGCAGTGCCCATATTGGGACTGCATGGACCGGCTGACCCCCGGCGAGGCGGCAGCCGCCGTGAAAGAGAGATTATGAAGCCTGAAAATACTATGCGCGACTACAAACGCCTGTTGCGCTACCTCCGCCCGTACATGGGGTCGTTCCTGCTGGCGGCCATCGGCATGGCGGTGATCTCCTCCACCGCGGGAGGCGCGGCGTTCCTCATCCAGCCGCTGATGGACGACATCTTCATAAAAAAAGACCGCAACCTCCTGATGCTGCTGCCCGCGGCCATCGTCGGCATTTACCTGTTGCGCGGCATCGGGCGTTATTACTCCAGCATGTTGATGCAGAAAATCGGCCAGCTCACGGTGCGCGACATCCGCAACGACCTCTATGGCCACATGCAGCAGCTTTCCCTCTCCTTCTACCACCGCCATACCACCGGCAAGCTGGTATCGCGCATCGTGAACGATGTGAACGTGATACAGGACACCATTTCCATCGTGGTGTACGATCTCTTCCGCGAGAGCTTCACCGCCATCGCCCTGCTGGCGGTGCTGGTCTACCGCGATCCGAAGCTTTCACTGTTCGTGCTCATCACTTTCCCCTTCGCCGCGCTGCTGATCGGCAAACTGGGCAAGAAGCTACGCGCGATAAGCCGCAATACGCAGGAGCGGATGGCCGACCTCACTTCGCTGATGCACGAGGCGTTTTCCGGCGTGCGGGTGGTGAAGGCTTTCGGCATGGAGCCATACGAGGTGGCGCGGTTCAAGGAGCACAACGAGGGGTTCTTCCGCACCATGCTCAAGACGATACGGATCAACGAGCTTTCCTCGCCGCTATTGGAATTCCTCGGCGCGTTCGGCGTGGGGGCCATCATCTGGTACGGCGGCATGCAGGTGATCGATGGACAGAGCACGGTGGGGAACTTCTTCTCCTTCCTCACCGCGATGTTCATGGTCTTCGCGCCGATAAACAAACTGAGCCGGGTGTACAACAAAATCCAGCAGGCGATGGGGGCCGCCTCCCGCGTGTTCGAAATACTCGATACCCCCTCCGAGATCGTTGATGCGCCGGATGCAAAACCGACCCCGCCGGTGGCGCGCGAAGTGCGGTTCGAGAATGTTTCATTTGCCTATCAGTCCGAACCGGTGCTGCGGCGGGTGAACATCGCCATCCCAGCCGGGACCATCCTCGCCATCGTGGGCACCAGCGGCGCGGGGAAATCGACACTGGTCGACCTCATCCCCCGCTTTTACGACCCGGTGGAAGGGCGGATACTGTTCGACGGGGCCGACATCCGCCACGCCACGCTTGCCTCGCTGCGCGCGCAGATCGGCATCGTGACGCAGGAGGTTTTTTTATTCAACGACACGGTGCGCAACAACATCGCATACGGCCACAGCGATATACCGCAAGAGCGGATAGAGGCCGCGGCCAACGCCGCCTACGCCCACGATTTCATCATGGAGATGCCAAAGGGATACGACACCGTCATCGGAGAACGGGGGGCGCGCCTGAGCGGCGGCCAGCGCCAGCGGATTTCAATCGCCCGCGCCCTGCTGAAAAATCCGGCCATCCTCATCCTCGACGAGGCCACCTCCGCGCTGGACACCAAATCGGAGATCGAAGTGCAGAAGGCGCTGAACAACCTGATGCAAAACCGCACCACCTTCGTCATCGCCCACCGCCTTTCCACCATCAAGAACGCCAGCGCCATCATCGTGCTGGACAAAGGAAACATCGTGGAACAAGGGACGCATGACGAACTGCTGAATGCCGGAGGGGCCTACAAACGGGTTTACGAAATGCAGTTCACCCGCCACGGCAACACGTCCGCGGGAGACGAATAGGCACGATGGATCAGAAAGAGATCATCGAAGGCCTGAAGCCGATCTGCCTGTGCAAAGGGATCAAAAAAAAAGTCTTCCTAAAACACATTGCCGCCGGCATCCGCACGCTGGAAGGGTTGCGCAAAGCGACCGGCGCGGGAAGCGGCAGTTGCGGCGGCAAACGCTGCACCCCGCGCATACTTGACCTCATCAAAGAAGTGAGGGAAAAATCGGCGGCAAGAGTGCCGCCGCTACCAGTTCCGGGCATGATCAAGAAAACTATTTAAGGGCCGCCATTTCCTCTTCCACCATCGCCATGAGCTGCCCCAGCATGTCGAGCGAGAAATCGAATTTCACGCCGGCCACCGCGAACAGCTCCTTCGGCCCCTTGCCGCCGCCCAGCGCAAGAGCCGACAAATACGCGTCCACCGCCTTTTGCGGATTATTTTTGTAATTGCGGTAAATCTGCAACGCGCCCAACTGCGCGATGGCGTATTCAATGTAGTAGAATGGCACCTCGAAGATATGAAGCTGCCGGTGCCACGCGAACTTGCGGATGTTGGAATCAAGGCCGCTCCAATCCACCCCTGTCTCGAACCGTTTTGATATCTCAAGCCACTTGGCGGCGCGTTCCCCGCGGGTGTGTTGCGGGTTGGTGTATATCCAATGCTGGAAGGCGTCCACCGTGGCGACCCACGGGAAAATATCCACCGTCCGCTCCAACTGCTCGAACATGGCGCGTTTGGCGGCGGCGGGATCATCATAAAACACCGTCACATGGCCGTTGCCCAACAGTTCCTGTGTCATGCTGGCCACTTCGGAAAACTCCATCGCGGCATGGCGGTACCATATCAGCGGGTCGCGGCGGCATTGCAGCGTGTGGAAGGCGTGCCCGCCTTCGTGCAACAGGGTGGTCACGTCGCCGTGCACTCCCGCCGCGTTGGTGAATATGAACGGTATCCGCCGCTCCTCGAACGTCGTCTGGTATCCGCCGGGAGCCTTGCCGTCGCGGCTGTCGAGGTCCATCGTTTCCCCGATGGCGTTGAACATCGCCCCCAGCCGCCGGTCGACCCTATTGAATATTTCACCGGTACCCCGCTGCAATTGAGAGACCTCCTTGAACGGCTCCAGCGGCGGCCTTCCCAGAGGGTCGACGGCGGTATCCCAGGGCCGCAAAGAATCGAGCTTCATCTCACCCTTCCGCTTTTCCATGATGCGGCGCACCACCGGCACCGCCGATTTCTCTATCGCATCGTGAAAGCGGAAGCAATCGTCCGGCGTGTAATCGCGCAGTTTTGACTTGAATGAATAGGCACGGTAATCGGGCAGGCCCAGGTTCAGGGCGTATTCATGCCGCGTCTTCACCATCTCGTCAAAGAGGGCGTCCAACTTTTCCGCGTCCTCCAGACGCCGCGCGGAGGTGGCGCGCCAGGCGCTTTCGCGCACCGTGCGGTCGGTTTTAAGCTGATACCGGCTCATCTGCGGCATCGTCCGCTTCTCGCCGTCGAATTCCACGCTCCACGCGCCGGTGATGGCTTGGTACTGCTGCGACATCTCCGAAAGCTTCGTGTCGAGCGGAATATTTTTTTCGATGAACAGCTCAATGCTGACGCTGATCATAAGTGTCAGCCGTCCATAGCGGGCGGTATCCAGTTTCGCGCGGTGCGGCGAACCGTGGAACTTTTTATTGAGCGCGTCGCTCCATTCGGACAACTTGGGCTGTATCTCGCGCACGAACTGGAGGTAGGCATCCGTCTTGGCCTTGCTCTTCGTGTCGCAGGTCATGGCCACGTAACGGAGGTTGTAGTCCTCCCCCAGCGCCGCTTCCAGTTCCGAGTAATCCTCCAACCAATCCAGCAGTTCGCCGGGGGAGTGCAGCGGGCGCTCTAGAAGGTTATCCACCCATGGCTTGATGGCATCCACGCCGGTTACGGAAAATTCGGGCGGGAGAAATTTACGCGAAAACGGTTTTAACAGTTCTTCTTTTGTGTAATTCATGGTTTTGTATTTACCCTTTCCGGCGCGATAAGGCAAGGGCGCTCTTCCCGAACACGCGCTGTTTGTTGATGAACTCTTGCAAGCGGCGCAACCCCTCGCGGATGTCATTTACGCCGGTGGCGTAACTGAAGCGCAGGTGCCCCTCCCCCAAATGACCGAAATCGACGCCGGGGGTGACGGCGACCCCCGCCTCATCCAGTATCCTGAACGCCAGCCGTTTTGAATCGCTATCCAAAAACGCGCAGGAGGTAAGCACATAAAATGCCCCCTGCGGCTCCGCCTTCACCGGGAAACCGATCATGCGCAATCCCTCCACCATCACGGTACGGCGTTTGGCGTACTCCTTCCGCATCCTCTCCGCATCCTTCAGCCCGTGACGCAACGCCGCCAGCGCCGCCTCCTGCGATATCGCGCCGGGCGATATCTGAAAGTTCTGCTGCACCTTCTGGATGGCGCGGATATATTCGCGCGGGGCGATGACATAGCCGATGCGCCAGCCGGTCATGGCAAACCGCTTGGAAAAGCCGCCGATGACGAATGCGTTATCGGTGAATTCCAGGATCGAGCGGTCGCGCCCCACGTACGACAGGCCGTGGTACACCTCGTCCGACACGATGGTGATACCCAATTTAGCGATGCGCCGCAGTTCCACCTCCGGCAGCACCACGCCGGTCGGGTTGCCCGGTGAATTGATGAGCACCGCTTTCGTTCTTTTCGTCAGCGCCTTTTTTATCTTGGCGGCTGTCAGTGTAAACCCCTCTTTCTCGAAGAGGGGCACGAAAACCGGTACGCCGTCGAGGAACAAAACGTAATTGGGATAGCAGGCGTAATGCGGGTCGCCCATTATCACCTCGTCCCCTTTGTTGAGCAACGCGGCGAATGTGAGAAAGAGCGCGGCGGATGAACCGTTCGCTACCACCACACGCTCGGCCTCCACTGTTACACCGTATTGCTTTTTGTGGAAACGGCAAATCTCCTCGCGCAGTTCCATCGTGCCCAGTGACGGGGTGTACTTGGTCTTTCCTTCCTGAATGGCCCGAATTCCAGCATCCCCCACCACCTTCGGAGTGTCGAAGTCCGGCTCCCCTAACTCGAAACGGATAATGCTCCGTCCGGCGCGCTGAAGTTCTTTGGCGTGCTCCGCCACATCCATCGCCATGAACGAAGTGATGCCGCGCGATTTTTTGGAGGCTTCGAGCTTGGAGGATATTTTCTTATTCATAAAAAACTCAATCAAGTTTGCCGAAGTGATAGGCCACCACGGCGGCGGCGGCGATGGCGGCCGTTTCGGCGCGGAGAATCAGCGGCCCCAGCCCAGCTGATACAAAACCCTGTTCTTTGAGAAACGCCACCTCGTCATCCGCGAAGCCCGACTGCGGGCCGATAAGCACCAGCACGCTTTTCGTATTTTTCGCCGCAGACAAAACCTCTTTCAAAGGGCGGCTTTTTTCCTCTTCCCACAGAACAACGCGGAGATCGGCCTCCGGCATTTCATCCAACTGCACCGGCTCCGCCACCGGCATCAACGAGCTTCGCCCGCACTGTTTGCCCGCTTCGTGCGCTATTTTGCGCAGCCGCTCCAGCTTGGCGGGTGAAATTTCCATCCCCATCGAATAGCGGGTGACCACCGGCAAAAACCAGGTGCAGCCAAGCTCCACCGCCTTCTGCACCGCGATCTCCAGTACTGCCGCCTTATTCAGCGACATTGCCAGTACGATCTCGGGAAGCCTCTTTTTCTCCGCCGACAGCTCTTCGCGCGCGATGAGTGATACTTCGCCGCGGGTTATCGCCGTGATCTCGGCCCAAAAGCTTTTGCAGGCGTCGTCGCAGACCTTCAGCCGGTCACCGGCGCGGTAACGCAACACATCGTGAATATGCTTCGCATCCGGCCCGGTGATGGCGAATTGCGCGCCAACACCGATGGTTCCCGTGACGGGCCAGATTCTCACCGGTCTGCTCCGCCGCGCTTAGTGTGAGCCGTTGCTGTTGCCGTTACCGTTGGTGCCGCCCATATCGCCGTGTTTATACGCGCAGAGGGCGCTGCACATGGTGCAGACGGAATCATCCTCCGGTTTGCTGCTGGCGCGGTAGGCCGCCGCCTTCACCGGGTTGATGGAACCTTTCACCTGATAATCCCAGTCGAACGTCTTGCGGGCACGGGCCATTTTATTATCCCAATCCATCGCCCCCTTGATCCCCTTGCAGATGTCGGCGGCGTGGCCGGCGATGCGCGCGGCGATCACCCCTTCGCGGATGTCGTCGACGGACGGCAGGCGGAGGTGCTCGGCCGGCGTCACCACGCAGAGGAAGTCGGCCCCCGCGCGGGCGGCGATGGCCCCGCCGATGGCGGCGGTGATGTGATCGTAGCCGGGGGCCACGTCGGTGACCAGCGGCCCCAGCACGTAGAACGGCGTATTGTGCGTAAGCCGCTTCATCAGGATGATGTTGGCCTCTATCTGATCCAGTGGCATGTGGCCCGGCCCCTCGATCATCACCTGAACCCCGGCGCGGCGGGCTCTGTCGGCCAACTCGCCCAGGATGATAGTCTCCTGCACCTGCGCGCGGTCGGTGGCATCGGCCAGACAGCCGGGGCGCAACCCGTCGCCAAGGGACAGCGTCATGTCATGCGCGCGGGCGATCTCCAGCAGGCGGTCATACTGCTCATAAAGCGGGTTTTCCTGTTTGGTGTACCGTATCCACTTGGCGTGCAACGCGCCGCCGCGGCTGACGATATCAAGCAGCCGCCCTTCGTTTTCGATCCTCTTCACCACTTCCCTGGTCACGCCGCAGTGGACCGTGATAAAATCCACCCCGTCCTTCGCGTGCTGCTCGATGGTTTTGAAAATATCCTCGGCGTTTATTTCGGCCAGCAGTTTTTCACCGGAGATGTTTTCACAGGCCGCCTGATAAATCGGCACGGTGCCAACCATCACGGACGAGTTTTTAATGATTTCCCGGCGGATGGCGTGGATGTCGCCGCCGGTCGAAAGGTCCATCACCGCGTCAGCCCCCGCCTCGATGGCTGCGCGGAGCTTTTCCAGCTCCTCTTCCACATGCATCTCGTCGGCACTGGTGCCCAGATTGGCGTTGGTCTTCGTGCGCATTTTGTGGCCAATGCCCTTGGCGCGGAACGCGCGGGTGTTATTGTGGGGAATAACAGCCACGCCATCCTTCACAAGCTGGCGCACTTCTTCCGGATGCATCCCTTCGTCGGCGGCCACCTGCTCCATCTGGGGGGTGACCTGTCCGTTATTTGCATATATCAATTGGGTGGACATTTAATTTCCTTTCCATAGCGCCCTCTTAAATTCAGGGCGGCGGCGCATAAAATGCGGAATAGATACTAAACTATTCGTTCATAATACACCACCTTGCGGCCATGCGTCACGCACCGGAGGACATTGCCAAAATCATCCAAATGGCGCATCGTGAATACATAGAGTAAGGAGCATGCCATGAAAACACGAACTGTAAGCAAAATGATCCGGGGAAAGCGGGTGACCGACGGCGCGGGGGTGCGGCTGGTGCGCAGCCTCGGCACGGAAGGGCTGGAACAGCTTGATCCGTTCCTGATGCTGGACGAATTCCGCAGCGACGATCCCGGCGACTACATCGCCGGTTTTCCAGACCACCCCCACCGGGGATTCGAGACCGTTACCTACATGCTGGCCGGGCTGATGGAACACGCCGATAACCACGGAAACAGCGGTACCCTGCGGGGGGGCGGCGTGCAGTGGATGACCGCCGGGCGCGGCATCGTCCATTCCGAGATGCCCAAGCAGGAAAACAGCCTCATATGGGGATTCCAGCTCTGGATAAATCTCCCCGCCGCCAACAAGATGATGACGCCCCGTTACCAAAACATCGAGCCAGAGGATGTGCCGCTGGTGAAACGTGGAGACGGCGCGTTGGTGCGCGTGATCGCCGGCGTGGCGGACGGCGCGACGGGACCGGTGCGGGGAGTTATCACCGCCCCGCTTTATCTGGATGTGACGCTGCCACCAAGGGGCGTATATGAACATGAGTTGCCGCAAACTCACTCCGCATTCACCTATCTTTTTCAAGGAGACGCGGAGGTGGGAGGCATAGCGGTTAAACAAACGGCATTGGCGGCATTCGGCGATGATGGCGACGGGGTGCGGATTACGGCGGGGCCGGAAGGGGCGCGGTTCCTGCTGCTGGCGGCGAAAAAGCTGAACGAGCCGGTGGCCCGTTACGGCCCATTTGTGATGAACACGCGGGATGAGCTGCAACAGGCATTCGAGGACTACCGCACCGGCAATTTTTAGTACAGAACCCGAAACTTCCTCCCCTCCTTCCCTGAATTTGAGGGGAGGAAAAAGCGTATCCACGGCATCCCCTTGCCGGTTCCATAAAGCTTAGCGGCAAAACGCAATATTGCATCGACGCATGGCACTTTTCCTGTGCTATCATTAATCGAAAGAAACAGACAATAATCTGAAACCATTGCAAAAAACGGGGGAAAAATGCGGTTTTTTGTTATCGACGATAATGAAGACGTTGCGAAACTGTTAACGCCCATACTTCAGCGGGCCGGACACACGGTGAGCTCCAGCCAATCCCCCATCCAGGCGCTTAAAGAAGTGCCGGCGATGCGCCCCGACTGCATCCTGCTCGACCTCATGATGCCGGAGATGGACGGATTCGAACTGTGCAAACGGTTCCGCGAGATGCCCGACCTTGCCGGAACGAAGATAATCATTCTTTCCGCCAAATCGTACGATTTCGACAAACGGCGCGCCAAACAGCTGGGGGCCGACGGATTTATCGTCAAACCGGTCGATGTTAAAACGTTTATCGGCGAAGTCGAAAAGATGTTCACCAAAAAACTTACCCTCTCCTACTGGGGCACCCGCGGCACCCTGCCCGTGGCTGGCCAAAGTTCCCTGAAATACGGCGGCAACACCTCGTGCGTCTCGCTGCAGGTGGACGACGAGCCGCTGATCGTTTTTGACGCCGGCACCGGCATCAAAAAACTGTCGGATAATCTTTTCGCCTCGGGCGTCAAGCGCCTGACCGCCAAAATATTCATCTCGCACCCCCACTGGGATCACATCAACGCATTTCCGTTTTTTGGGGCGCTCTTCATGGTGGGCAACGAGATAGAGGTGCTAGGCCCCGCGCACAGCGGTACCTCGATGCGCGCCATCATGTCGTCCCAGATGGACGACATCTATTTTCCCGTCACCATCCGGGAATTCGGCGCGCGGGTATTCTTCCACGATCTCCACGAAGAAAACCTGGCCGTGGGCAAAATACAGGTCGACACCCTTCTGTTGAACCATCCGGGAAACTGCCTGGGCTATCGCGCCACCTACAACGGAAAGAGGATCTGCTACATCACCGACAACGAAATATTCCCCCCCGGGACCCACAACCACGACATCGATTTTGAAAAGCGGCTGGTGAACTTCATCCACGGGACGGATATCCTGATCGCCGATTCCACCTACCTCGACGAAGAGTATCCCAAAAAAACCGGCTGGGGCCATTCGTGCATCAGCGAGGTTGTGCGCATAGCGCACACGGCCCAGGTCAAATCGCTGCACCTCTTCCATCACGACCCCGATCAGGACGATGCCATGATCGACCGCAAGCTGGAACAGGCCAAACAGAAACTGGAGCAGTTGGGAAGCCCGGTCGAATGCGTATGCCCCGCCGAGGGGAACCAGTTCGTCCTCTGAACCACCCTCCGCAGCCGATATTTTATAAACGCTGAAAATGGCGCCGCGCGGGGTATAGTGCCGCGGATGAATAGCGTGTTTTCCATCGAAATAGAGAAGCTCGCCTTCGGCGGCGCCGGCATAGGGCACCACGAAGGCAAGGTTGTTTTCGTAACAGGGGCCTTTCCCGGCGACCGTGTGCTGGCCCGCGTGACGAAAGAACAGCCCCGCTTCATCGAAGCCGGCGTGGCGAAGGTCGAATCCCCCTCGCCGCTACGGCGCACGCCCGCCTGCCCTTATACGGACGATTGCGGCGGCTGCCCCTGGATGGCTCTTGGTTATGAAGCGCAACTTGCCGCCAAACAGGCTATCGTCGGCGAACAATTCCTCCACATCGCCAAAATGAAGGCCGGCGTATCCCCCTGCACGCCATCATTGGCGGAGCTTGGCTACCGCAGCCGGGTAAAACTCCACGCCGGTATCGGCGGCGGCGAACTGCTGCTCGGTTATCACCGGGCGCGGACAAACGACATCGTGAATATCGGCCGGTGCGCGGTCGCCAACGAAGGCGTGAACCGGGTGATCGCCGAACTGCGCGTTTTTCTGGAAGCGCATCACGCCGACGTTCCCGCCATTGAAGAGATCGTCATAGAGACCGGCTACCCGGCGGAACTTGCCCGCCTGCGGCTGGCGATGCACAAAATGCCGGAACACGCGTTCGCGGAAGCGATGCTGGACGCGATACCCGGCGCGGCCGGACTTTCCATCGCATCGGGACACGACCTGGCGGTCTACGGCGAGGATATTCTTTCAGTCAATATCGGCGGCGGCATTGCATTGGAATACGGCCCAACCGTTTTTTCGCAGGTGAATCCCGGCGGCAACCGGCTGCTGGTGGAAAAGGCAAAAAAACTGGCCGCGCCCGAGAAGGGGAAAACAGCGCTCGACCTCTACTGCGGCATGGGAAATCTCGCCTTTCCGCTGGCGGCGGCGGGGATGAAAGTAACCGGCGTGGAACACTCCCGTTTCGCCGTGGAAGATGCGGATAAAAACGGGACGCGCCTGAACCTGCCGGTGGAATTTCTGCCGGGGGACGCCATCCATGCGGCGCGGCGAATGACGCGGGAAAAGCGGATGTTCGACACCGTGCTGCTCGACCCTCCCCGCAGCGGCGCAAAAGGGATAGGCCAGTGGCTCAAACTGTTGGCGAAAGAGCGGGTGGTCTATGTATCGTGCAACCCGCCGTCGCTCGCACGCGATGCAAAAGACATTTGCGAAAACGGGTTCGCGCTGGTTTCCGCCCAGCCGCTCGACATGTTCCCCAATACCTTCCACGTGGAGACCTTGGCCCTCTTCGAACGCCAATAGGTGGGGTACACAATTCGGGAGGCGCGGAATTATTTTACTATCCGCGCCGGATGTGGCCTGTAGGCCATCTTGTGTACGTTGGCGCGCCAGCGCCAAGAAACGGGTCATGCCTTACGGCATAATGCACCCATTGAAACGGGTACCCACCCAGGTAATATAGTCCTTAATTCGCTTCGTTTTGAGGCAAATAACAGTAGAAAACTTAATGACTTATGTTACACGTCCCCAGAAACTCGTATAATAACAACAAGTTGAACCATTCCATAATTTCCCGGCTCTACTTGAATAATGGGGTTACAGTAGATAAAATAATCTAAGAGAATTAAATAACAGTCCGCAAATTTGCGGGAAAGGAAAAATCATGGAAGTCAAAGACCTAAAAGATCAGGTAGAAGAAGTTTTGGAATCGATACGCCCGGCGCTGATGGCCGACGGCGGCAACGTGGAACTGGTCGATGTGCAGGATGGCGTTGTTTCCGTGCGGTTGATGGGTGCCTGCGGCGCATGTCCCTCCTCCACCTACACGCTGAAGCTGGGCATTGAGCGCGCCCTCGTTGAAAAGGTTGAGGGCATCACCTCGGTCGAGCAGGTGTTTTGAAATCTGCCCTCATGCTCCTGCTAAAACCGCGCCGCCTGCTGTTGGCGGCGCTGGTTGTGGTGCTGGGATACGGCGCTTCGTTCACCCTGTATCCCCATGATCACTTTGATGCGGAAGCTTCGGCCCCCCCCGAAAACGCGCCCGCCCCGGAAGTTACGCTCAACCGCCTGGGCGGCGGCATTGCCCATCTGAGCGACTACCGGGGAAAATGGGTGCTGCTGAATTTCTGGGCCACCTGGTGCGATCCCTGCGTGGCGGAAATGCCCTCGATGGAGGAGTTCTCGCAAAAATTCAAAACGAAAAATATGGTGGTGCTTGCGGTGTCGGTGGACCGCGGCGGCCCCGAAAAGGTAAAGAAGTTCGTGCAACGGTATGGGCTTACCTTCGAGATATTCCACGATCCCGAAAGCAGCGCGTCGAACAAATACGGGGTCAGCTCGTTGCCATCCACCTTTGTCATCAATCCCAAAGGGGATATCGTTTCACAGGCCGAGGGAATGCGGGAATGGAACGATCCCGAGATCGTCGCCTACTTCAACGACCTGATGAAGCGTAAGAAATAAACGGCGGCGGCGCCATGAAACGCTGCCGCATCATCACCTCATGGCCCCTTGAAGGGGGTTTCGGCAGCGGCACTTCGGTGGTGGCAAACGGGGTCATCGCCGCGTTGCGGCAACGCGGCCTTGGGGTGGAAACCCTCGATTTTGCCGCCCCCTCCCAAAACTATCTTCTCACCACCCTCCGGCGCCTCGCCTTCGGCTATCGCACCGGGCGCGGCATGGGCCGCCGCGAACGGCTGCCGAACGTGGCATTCGACCAGGACGGATTCTTTTTCCCCCGCCACGTGCCGTATGCCTGCATGTTGCAAGCTTTATACGCCGATATCATCCGCTTTGAAAGCGGGCTGGTCGGCGGGACCGTCCGGCTGCTTGCGCGGATGGAGCGGCTGGCCGCTGGAAAAGCGGCGGTGGTTTTCGTGGCAAGCGAGTACACCTCCCGCAAAGCGGCGGCCCTGTACGGCATTCCCGACGCGAAGATACAGGTGATGAATAACGGGCTTTTCCTGGACGATTGGCGCGCGTGGCTGAACGCCGCGCCGCCGCGAACGGATACGCGCCCCACTGTGCTCTGCGTGGCCCGCCTCTACCGGCGCAAGAGCGTCGACCGCCTCATCGCCGCCGCTTGGCCGCTGGTGTTGGAAAAAATACCGGAGGCGCGGCTGCTGATCGCCGGAAGCGGGATGGAATTCGGACGGCTTTGCGCGCTGGTGCGCGAGCGGGGGTTGGCAACGTCGGTCGAGATGTTAGGGCACATCCCTCCCGGCGCCGCGCTTGCCCCGCTGTATCGCGCCGCGGACCTGTTCTGCCTGCCGAGCATGCAGGAAAATTTCGGCGTGGTGCTGCTGGAAGCGATGGCCGCGGGGCTTCCCATCGCCGCCTTCAACGCGGGGGCGGTGCCGGAGGTTGCGCGCGACGGCTGTGAGGCGCTACTGGCGGAGGCGGACGATTTTCCCGCGCTGGCCGTGCACATCACGCACCTTTTGCAAAATGCCGGCGAGAGGCAGAGGCTGGGCGCGGCGGGGATGGAACGGGTGGAACGGCATTACCGCTGGGAGCGGACAATCGCGCCGCTGGCGGAGTGGATTGAACGGACATAATCTTAAGTCCGCCAATAATCCGGGATGGGGTTAAAATAAACGCTATGGGACTGCTTGATGGAAAAATCGCGCTGGTCACCGGCGCGGGGCGCGGCATAGGCCGTGCCACGGCGCTGTTGCTGTCCAAAGAGGGGGCGCGGGTAATTGTCTGCGCGCGCTCAGAGGGGGAATTGCACGAAACCGCACGGCTTATTTCCGCCGCCGGAGGCGAGGCCGAAGCGGTTGAATGCGACATGGCGGACGAAAAAGCGGTCATCGCCCTCTTTGCGCATATCCAGACCACATACGGCGCCCTCGATATTTTGGTTAACAACGCAGGGGTTTTTTCCGGCGCATATGTCGAAGATGTCTCGATGGCGGAGTATCACCGCGTGATGCAGGTGAACGCCGCCGCCGTCTTTCTCTGTTGCCGCGAGGCGTTCGGCCTAATGAAGGCAAAGGGCGGGAGCATCGTCAGCATGTCGTCCCTTTCAGGTGTGCAGGGGGCCAAAAAGTTTCCGGGGTTCTCGGCGTACTGTGCGTCGAAGTTCGCCGTGGTCGGCATCACCGAAACGCTGGCGGAAGAAGGAAAAGAGTACGGCATCCGCGTGAACGCCGTTGCCCCCGGCGCGGTGGATACGGGCATGTTGCGCGATGCCTTCCCCGGCTTCGACGGTTCCGCGCTAAAACCGGAACAGGTGGCCGACGTGATACTCTTCCTCGCCGGCCCGCGCTCCTCCGCCGTCAACGGAGCCACGCTGCAACTCTCCAGCGACCTCCTGAAGTAGCGGCTTTCCGAATTATTGGATCAGCGTAAACATTGCGATGCCATGCCCGCGCAGGTGGGCATCCAGAGTTTTTCTCTTTGCGCTTTCTTTAAAAGCCTAAGACAAAGGCTGGATTCCCTCTCCCAGCACCCGCACGGACAAGCTTTATTTATATTACCGGTTAGCATATCTTATAATTCAAATGAAACCGATAACTCTCTCGATATAGGCAATGTGTTTTTGACAAATACCGGGCAGGAACTGGCACCTATTTGCGGCTCAAGTCCTATAGATGGTTTTTTCGATTATATTTGCGACAAATGGAAAGAATATCTGCCTGACAGTCCAAATGGTGGAACTGTTGAGCATGATTGCGATGCAATGGCGTAATTGACAGGCTCAAAAGAGCTACTCTAGAAAATCGTGGTTCTCAGCTTGATGTTTTTATCCCATCTTCTCTAGTGATTCCTTGAGCATTGGCAAATCATTTTCCACAACCGCCCAGACAGCATCGGCATCCACCCCAAAATAACCATGAACGAGGGCGTTCCTCATACCGATAATTTTACGCCACGGAACCGTGGAATACTTTTCTTTAACGGCGTCGGAAATCTTGCTGGCCGCTTCGCCGATGATCTGAAGGTGGTAGACAACCCAAGTTTGGATCAGTTCGTCTTCTTCAAATACCGTCTTGCCGCCGCTGATGTGCTTTTCGATTTTCTCAATCGCTTCCAGAATATCCAGAATGCGCTGACGGTCATCCCTCATAGGGAAACGGCTTCTTTTGAAACCCTGTCCCTTATCCGGGGGCGCATCCCCTTTTCGGTGACAATATCCACTTTCCTGCCCAGCAGGTCTTGAAGATCCATCTGCATACCGCCAATGTCAAAAAGACTGCGCCCATCTTCCATCTCAACAAGAAAATCGATGTCGCTATCGGGCATGTCGTCTCCGCGCGCGGCGGAACCGAATAAACGGATACTGCGTGCCCCATACTCTTGAGCGATGCGCAGGATTTCCTGCCGCTTCTCTTTGAGTAATGTTTTTATGGTCATTTCAATTCCTCGCTTGAATTATTCTACCGCAGAAACTTCATAGGATAAAACTCTGGATCCCCGCTTACGCGGGGATGACGATAAAAGCCGAACGGCGTTTCTTCCGGCGCGCGGTTTCTGATAGACTTCCCCGCATGACGGCCCCCGCTATTTCACTGGTTATGCCCACTTACAACGAGGCGAAGAACGTCGCCGAGCTGTTGCGCCGCGTGCACGACAGCTTCGCGGGCAGCGGCGTAGCCGTGGAAATGATCGTGGTGGATGACAACTCGCCGGACGGCACCACCAAGATCGCCGAAGGGCTTAAAGACCGTTATCCCGGCCTCAAGGTGATCTGCCGCACCACCGAACGCGGCCTTGCCACCGCAGTGGTGCGCGGCTGGGAAGCTGCGGGAGGCGCGTATTTCGCCGTGATCGATTCCGACCTGCAACATCCGCCCGACATCATCCGCCGCCTGTACGAGGCGGCGATGAAGGAAAACGCCGACATGGCCATCGCCAGCCGCAAGGTGGAGGGCGGCGGCACGCAGGACTGGGAATGGTACCGCGTGGTCATTTCGAACGTGGCGAACATCATCGCCAAAATACTGCTCCCCAAAACTCTCTGGGGCATTCACGACACCACCACCGGCTGCTTCCTCTTCAAGGCCGACCGGGTGAACCTGAAAAAACTCTCGCCGACCGGCTTTAAGATTTTCCTCGAAGTGCTGGTGCGGGGGAAATTTGCAAAAAACATCGAAGTCCCTTACGTCTTCAACCAGCGGACGGAAGGGGCCAGCAAAATGTCGCTAAAACAGGACTTCCTCTTCATCTACCACTTGTTACTGCTCGGCAGCGCGACTGGCGAGGTGCTCGTCCCCGCCGGACTGGCGGCTCTTTTTGGGTTGCTACTCTTCCGTCTATTTTGATATTCTTCCAATGTGGCCTCATGGTCCAATAATTGACTGTTAACCAATGCGTTTGCGCCGCCGGGGTATTTGAGGCGCTGACGGATAAAGTGAAACGTTTCATTAGAGCAGGCCGGGGTAAAACGAGTGGTGGAAGCCGTTGAGCCGTATGGTAGAGTAATCTCCATCGGCATTATGAAAGAACAAAAAAGAGAGGCTGGGGATAGTTCCGTCCACGGGGAATATTCCAAGGTGGAAGCGTTTATCCCTATTGAGGCACGAGTGTTACCGCACGGCGCGGTGGAGCTTAAATCCCGCGTTTCCACCGACCTGATTCAGGCGGAATTCGGCGATCTGGCGGACCATGACGACAGGTTGCTTGCGGCGTGGCTGAGGATGATCAATGCGAAGCTTGACGCTATCCTCAGTCTTTTGGAAAAGAGCCGGGAGGAGTTTCTCCATCTGCCGCACCTTCAGGTTGAATTGAGCGGCGGGGGCATTTGCATACCGTTTGCCGCGCCAGCCGCGCTTGGCGACCGGGTTGAAATGAAGATGATGCTGCCGCTGAACCCGGCGGTGGCTCTATATATTTACGGCAATGCCGCAAAAGTGGAACAGGGTAAACTGTGCGTGAACTTTTCCCCCATGGATGAGGAAATCCGGGATAGACTGATTCATTATGTATTTTTGCGTCAGCGCGAAATATTCCGGGAACTCCGGGAAAACCGAAGGAGTGTCGAATAGATGTTTTTCATAATCGGCGCGGTTGTCGTCCTCGGCTGCGTGCTGGGCGGCTATGCCATGGAACACGGCAACTTTTCGGTTCTTCTCCAGCCGGCGGAATTAATTATCATCGGGGGCGCGGCGGTCGGAGGCTTCATCATTCAGGCCCCGCCCAAGATCATCAAGCTGGTATTCGCCGACATGAAACGCATACTCGGCGGTAAAACCTACAGCAAGGCCGATTACCTGGAAGCGTTGCTGCTGATGAGCGAGATATTTTTCAAGATACGCCGCGAAGGGCTGATCTCCATCGAAGAAGATGTTGAAAACCCGAAAAAAAGCGCCATCTTCCAAAAATATAAAAAATTCGCCTCCAATCACGGCAACCTCGATTTCGTCACCGATACCCTCCGCACCGTGATGAGCACCTCCATCGCGGGGCACGACCTGGACGCGCTGCTTGACACCGAGTTGGACGCGCATCACGACGAAGCGCTTACCCCGTCAAAGGTTATCGGCAACGTGGCAGACGCGCTGCCGGGCCTTGGTATCGTGGCGGCGGTGCTCGGCGTCGTTATCACCATGGGCAAGATCGATGAACCGCCGTCGGTTCTGGGGCACCACGTCGGCGCGGCGCTGGTGGGCACCTTCCTTGGCGTGTTGCTCTGCTACGGGTACGTGGGGCCGATCTCCAAGAACCTCGAAGCGCTTGCCGCCGAAGATCACCAGTATCTCATGATGCTTAAAGTGATTCTCGTGGCGTTTGTCCGGGGCGAGGCGCCTCAGGTGGCGGTGGAATTCGGCCGGCGCGTCATTCCGCACCAAGTGCGTCCATCGTTCGCCGAAGTGGATACCGCCGTATCGAAGGTTAAAAAGTAATTAATGGCCGACGCGAAGAAAGACGCCGCCAAACAGCCCATCATCGTCAAAAAAGTGAAAAAGGGGCATGGCGGAGCCCACGGCGGGTCGTGGAAAGTGGCCTACGCCGACTTCGTGACCGCCATGATGGCCTTCTTCCTGCTCCTCTGGCTTCTCGCGATGGTCTCGCCGGAAAAACGGATCGTGATGGCGGAGTATTTCAAACAGTTCTCCGTGTTCAAGGAATCCGGCAGCTCCTTTTTTGAGGGAACCAAAGGGATTGTGGCCCAACCCGGCGGCAGCCAGCAATCGCCCCAGAACATGGATATCAACAAAGGGGCCGCTTCCGAAGTGACCGCCGAACAGATGAAAGACAAGATCACCGAGGCGGTGTCCACCAAATTCGACGAGCTTAAGGACCAAGTGATGATAGACATCTTCGAAGGGGGCGTCCGCATCCAGTTGGTCGACAAAGAAGGAAGCCGGATGTTCGAGCCGGGCAGCATCGTCCCCACGGAAAAGTGCAAAAGCGTGATGAAGATGATAACCGACAACATCAAAGAGACCACCAACCGCGTGGCGCTGGAAGGGCACACCGATGCCACGCCGTACAACGTCAACGGTGTCACCAACTGGGAGATATCGGCCAGCCGCGCGCTGGCCGCGCGCAAGCTGCTGGAGGAGGGCGGCATCGACCCCTACCGCATCGCGCGGGTGGTGGGCTATGCCGATACCGAACCGCTGATAAAATATAACCCGCGCGACGAGCGGAACAGGCGTATCAGTCTCATCCTGCTTTACGAGAAGAAACATGAGAAGGCAAGCGTGATGCGTACGCCGCAGCTTTCCGGCAACAGCCCCGAGGTTAGTGAATTACCCGGCACCGCCCCGGAAACGGCCGCCCCAGCCGGACATTAGATAATAAAATCAGGGCCGATTGACCCTGTTGCGTTATAGGGATAATGTACTATTGTGGATTAGTTTGCCAATCAGTGCGTAAAACCGGTTTCAAATAGGAGATTCGCTATGGCTATCCAGCAGAATGATATCAACAAAAGCAAGGCATTTACCGACGGCATGGTGAGCAAAGTTACGCTGGTGAAAACCGATGTTCTCACCCTTGATGTGTATTACTTCAAATCGGGGCAAGCCCTTGGTTACCACAAGCATCCGACCGGCGACCAGATTTTCACCGTAATCGCCGGCACCGGCACCTTCAAACTTGATGACGGCAAGGAAGAAGTCATCAAGGTCGGCCCCGGCACCGTTATGGTTGCCCCTGTTAATGTATGGCACGACCTTATTGACGGCGGCAAAGGCGACCTGATCGCGCAGCAAGTCACAAAGCAGCCGGCCGGCATGGAGAAACGCTAAGCGGTTTTCCTTAACTGTCGCGCCTATCGCCCGGAACAGTCCCCTGTTCCGGGCTTTTTTTTGAGTCAAAGACCGAGCCATACTCTCCAAATGCTTCTGGCAATTCCACCCTCGGCGGCTGTTCACCGCCGGGGGCATTTTATTTCAGGCATAAAAGACCGAGCCATACTCTCCAATGCTTCTGGCAATTCCACCCTCGGCGGCTGTTCACCGCCGGGGGCATTTTATTTCAGGCATGTTTTTGCTCTGTTATTTCAATGCTTTTATTATACATGAAGGGAATTATTTTCGGTTTTTTTTCGTCATCATCTATTAATATCCTACCCAAAATATGTTATTATAAGTTCAATTATGTGGGGCACCTGTCAGCATTGACTTCCTCTCCGGGAAGTCTTATCAAATTAAAACAAACCAAATTGGAGGATCCAATACAGCAATGAACATACTTAAGACGACCTTTCTTCTTGCGGCGATGACCGTCATCCTGGTGACGGCGGGTAACGCGCTGGGGGGGCAAAGCGGCATGGTGATGGCCTTTGGTTTTGCCATCGTTATGAATTTCGTTTCGTATTACTGGAGCGACAAGATCGTTCTCAGAATGTACAACGCGCGTGAAGTTGCTGATACCGAAGCGCCGGGATTGCACGCCACCGTGCGGCATCTGACGCAGGCGGCGGGAATCCCGATGCCGAAGATTTACATCATTCCATCCGAACAGCCCAACGCCTTCGCCACCGGGCGCAACCCGGAGCACGCGGCGGTGGCGGTCACCGACGGCATCATGCGGATACTGACAAAGGACGAATTGGCCGGCGTGTTGGCACATGAGATCGCGCACGTTAAAAACCGCGACATCCTCATCGGCACTATCGCGGCAACCATCGCCGGGGCCATCAGCATGCTGGCGAACATGGCCCAGTGGGCAATGATCTTCGGTGGCGGCCGGGGCAATGACCGCGAAGGGGGTTCGCACCCGGCGGTGATGATACTGATGATGATACTTGCGCCGCTGGCCGCCATGTTGGTGCAAATGGCCATCAGCCGGACCCGTGAATATGGCGCGGACCGAACCGGCGCGGCGTTACTGCGGAACCCTGAAGCGCTTGCCACCGCGCTGGAAAAAATCAGCCGCGGAGCACAAGTCATCCCGATGGACGCGGAACCGGCCACGGCTCACATGTTCATCGTCAGTCCGCTCACCGGGGGCGGCCTGTTAAGCCTTTTTAGCACGCATCCGCCGATGGAGAAACGGGTGGCGGCCCTCCGCGCGATGCGCCCCCCGTACGAAATTTAACCCGCATCAATCGAACCTGCACGGCGCGGCCCACAAAGCCGCGCCGTTTTTATCTGTACCTGTGGATACACGTTTCAACCTGTACGTCGGCCCGGCGGCCAACGTACTTTGACACGGCTAGAAATACTTTTTCAAAAGTCCTTCCAGCATCTTGGCGTGGCGCGATTCGTCTTCCGCCGCTATCTTAAAAAAGCCGGCCAATTCGTCAAACCCTTCCGCCCGCGCGATTGCGGCCGCCTCATTCTTCCCTTTGTGCGCGCCGTGTTCGCCTTTGAGCATCATTTCCATATCCTTCTTCATATCGTCGGCAAGCTGGCTGCTGGTGTCAATCTTGGTCTTGAGACCCGCAGCCTTGTGTCCGCGCAAGATGAAGTTGCTGCCGTGATAAGCCTCTTCCCCGGCGATCCGCAGGAGTGTTTCCGCCACCTCCGGCATGCCGAGCGTTTGGGCCTTTAGCGCCATCGCCATATAGTGGGTCACTTCCCAGGTCTCCCCCTTTATATTCGCGTCGAGGTAGCCCGCCAGATTCATCTGTTCCGTGCCAGTGGCTTCCAGGAATTTCGATTTTGGGGCGTAGCAGACTGGACAGGCATCCGGCGCTTCGTTGCCGGTGTGGATATATCCGCAAACTCCGCATTTCCATTTCTTCATTGGATGCTCCTTTCGGTTAACAGTCGTTGATGTATTCCCGGTACCTCCGTGTGCGCTAATTGCTTTATTATCGCATACTTCCTTTTTACACGGCGCATATCACGGCGGCCCATTCCCCCAATACGCCAAATTGGACAAAACAGGTGTAGAATGGAAACAGGTAGAAAAGGAGAAGTATATGCTCCTGTCCAATGGCCGTGAAACTTTCTGGCGGATCGATTTCGCCGATCGGGCTGAGGGATATTTATTGTGCAAACACCGCGCGCGGCGCACAGCCGGGCGCTTTCCAAAACGGAACAACCCGAGAACAAGACCCTTTTTGACGGCGCGCAGATCCAGCGCGCCGTTACTGGAGGAATTTTATGTCTCCGCTATTAGCAACTCTTACCAAATACGCACCCAAAACATTTCCGGGGCTTAACAAGCTGCGCGGGATAACACAAACCGAGATCGACGAGCATCTGAAACTCTACGGCGGCTATGTGACGAACACGAACCTGTTGCGCGAAAAAATCGCCGGTATCGTGGAAAAAGGCGAAGCCGGCTCGGCGGAGTTCTCCGAGTTTGTCCGCCGCCTTGGATTTGAGTACAACGGCATGAGGTTGCATGAGCTGTATTTCGAAAACCTCGGCGGTAATGTCGAACCCGGCGCTGCGGTGAAAGCCGCCATTGACGAAGCCTTCGGCTGTTGGGAAAACTGGGAAATCGAATTCCGCAAGATCGCGGCGATGCGCGGCGTCGGCTGGGCGATCCTGTACAAGGATCCCGAAACCGGTTTTTTGAGCAACCACTGGATCGGCCTGCATGAAGAAGGCCATCCTGCCGGCTTTACGCCTCTCCTTGTGATGGACGTGTGGGAACATGCGTGGACCGCCTACCTGAAACCGACCGAACGGGGGCGCTACATCGACGATTTCTTCACGAACATCAACTGGAAATCCGTGGAAGACCGCCTGGTGCGGTAACAACGTTGCAGTCGCCCCACCGTGGGGTGGGCGGCTGCAGTGCACGTGGCGCTGTTGGTCATGGACTCCTTTATCGGGAGGCGATTATGCCACAGACAACACTCACGCTTGGCGGCATGGCCGGACAGGGACTCATCACCATCTCCGACCTGGTGCTGAAGCTGCTCGCCCGCGCAGGCTACCGCCTGCTGGCCACACAGGACTACATGTCACGCGTCCGTGGCGGCCATAATTTTATCCAGATATGCATTGACGCGGATCCGGTCTTCGCCCCTCAGCCCGCGACGAACATCCTCGTCGCGCTTGACCGCCGGAGCATGGACGAACATCGGCACGAGCTGGTCGCCGGAAGCATCGTGCTGCATGACAGCGATAACAAACCGCCGGACATCAACGGAGTCCGGTTTGCCGGGGTTCCAATGAACCGATTTGCCAATGAGGCGGGAAATCCCGTGTATGCCAACGCCGTGGCCTTGGGAGCCATCGCCGCCCTCCTTGAGATCGGCATCGCCGGGCTGGACAATCTGTTGAGGGAACATTTCGGCAAAAAAGGGGAAAAGGCCGTTGAAAAAAACGTTGCCGCCGCGCAAGCGGGGTACCGCCATATCGCGAAATACTACGCTGAAACCACATCCCCTCTGCCACCGGTAAAGCAAAAAACGCGGATGCTGATAAACGGGGCGCAAGCCATCGGCCTCGGCATGATGACCGGCGGTCTCCGCTTCATCAGCGCGTATCCGATGTCCCCTTCCACCTCCATCTTCAATTATGTCACCGCCAACGCGGCGGAGCTGGGCATCCTTTCCGAACAGGCGGAGGACGAGATCGCCGCCGTTAACATGGCTCTGGGAGCTTCCGCTGCAGGGGTGCGGTCCGCCGTTACCACATCGGGGGGCGGACTGGACCTCATGGCGGAGGGGATCAGCCTGGCCGGGATAGCCGAGACCCCGGTGGTGATAGCCAACATCATGCGTCCTGGCCCCGCCACCGGGCTGC
>JAHFEJ010000045.1 GCA_023248535.1 Nitrospinales bacterium
TTCTCGATACATGCCCCATTTTCCACGCTCCTTTCGGTTACATGGAATATGAGGCAACGAAGCATTTTCCGTAAAATCAGACCAATCCTTCGGTTACATTTAATATGAGGCAATTCGCGGCCCCGCGAGGAATGGTGGCACTCTCCAGCTTGTCAATAAAACATGGTATGATGCGGACATAGGCAGGGATGAGTCGGTTATATTTACGGAGGCTGCGATGATCCGGCACCTCGTGTTTGTTTTTCTAATTCTGGCTGTTCCGCCGGCTGTTTCCGCCAAGACGCCGCCGCCTTTTACCGCGGCCGCCACGTGCGGCGCTTGCCATGCCGATCATTACGGTAACTGGAAAAACTCGCTTCATGCGCTTTCCTATGCCAATCCGATATTCCAGGCGGCCTACCAGAAGGCGTATGCGGAAACATCCGGCAAGGCGGCTCAATTCTGCCTTCCGTGCCACGCCCCTACCGTGCGGTTGACCGGCGATTACGGCGCGAAGGATGAAATCACCCGTGAAGGGATCACCTGTGATTTTTGTCATAGCGTTGCGGATGTGAAAAACGGGGCATTTACCCTGAAGACCGGCGATGTGAAGCGCTCCGCCCTTAAGGACAGCGCGCCGAAGGAGCACGGTGCGGCCTACGGCGAGGCTTTCGCCACCGCGCGGCTCTGTTCGGGTTGCCACGATTTTACGAACCGCCTCGGCACGAAGGTGGGAAACACCTATGAAGAATGGACTAAATCGCAATACAGGACGGATGGCGTGCAGTGCCAGCACTGTCACATGACGGCAATGCCGGGAAAAACGGCCAGGGAAAACGGCCGCGATTCGATCCACGACCATTCGCTGGGGCACAGCATGGAACAGATGTTGGGCGCGGTGCGGGTGGAAACCAAGGAGCCGGTATGGATGAACGGCGCGGTGCTGGCAGACGTGCTGCTGGTTAATGCGGGAGCCGGCCACGCGATACCGACCGGCACGCCAGCGCGGACGCTGGTGCTGGAAGTTCACGCGCTTGATGCCTCCGGTAAAGTGGTGGAAGTGAAGAAAAAAATGTACCGCAAGCGGATTCTGAATAACAAGGGGGAGGAGATGCTGACCGATGGCGATGCGTTCCTCTACGGCAAAAAGGTGTCAAGCGACAATCGTCTGTTGCCGGGGGAGTCGCGCTTGGAAACGTTCCGGTTCACCGTCCGGCCGAAAGATATCGTCAAGATTGCGGCGGAAGCCTACCTGTCGTACCAGCCGGTGGTTATTACGAAGACGGAAATGAAAATCCCGCTTTTTTCCGCTACCGTTAACGTGAAATAATCCGTCTCGGTTTATTTCGCCCCCTGCGGCAACGCGGGTTATTCCCAAACGACTCCCGCGAGCGCCCATCCAGGCAAGGTGACATCTTTTCAGGCTCACTTGTTGACTCAATCGACATTATTTGGGAATATGTCCTGGGAATGAGGATATATATCTGGAAAAATATACTTACCGTCCGCCAACCCGCGTCAGGATGTCAGGATGCCGAATAAAAACATAAAACTGCCCATTACGCCCGATGAACGGGACAGCCTGAGAAGGGCAAAGTTGAAAGCAGTTGAACTCGCCTTTCTCACTGCCAAAGCATTGGCTGAGAGAGCCGGTATCCCGGTAAAGCGTGGCGAATACCTTGTTGCCATTGCCCAGTTTCAGCATCTTGGCTCTGTGGGGCCGGCCAGCGCCCAGGATTTGTGGGATTTGGGTTATAAATCGGTGTCACAACTCGCTTCTCAGGATCCTTTTGCCATGTATCAAAAACTCCAAATCATCCATCGCCGCAAAATGGATCCCTGCGTGGAGGATGTTTTTCGTTGCGCAGTGGCGCAAGCTACCTATCCTGATCTGCCGGAAGAAAAGAAATTATGGTGGAATTGGGGCGCCGACCGCGGGAAAAGCCGCGTCTGAATTTTTAAAGGTCGGCTACGCTGTCATATGCCTCATAAGCCCACTGAGGATGACCCTGTGCAATTCCGGCAATTCCTCGTTTATGGCACCTTCTTGAAATTGCCGTCCTATGGCGGCGGCAAGCAATGCGCCGCCGATAACCGTTACCTGCGGTACCGCTGAGAAAATAATATTTTCACGACAATAGTGTGAAAGGCTCTCCACAAGAAATGCTTTTACCTCCGGGTTGAGAAGGATGTTCCCCGAAATTACAAGTTGCTCCGCCCCATATCTTTGACACAGGGATTTCCCCGCGTTTTCCAAAGCCACGCCAACAATTTTCAGGGCATGCGCCCGGTTCATGGCCATTACCATGAGTAATCCGCCGCCGCTCAGCATCGTCTGCAAGCAGCCGCATTTACCACAACGGCATGGCGCATCCCATCCTTCCACATGCTCGTGGGCCGGGGTATAGGCTCCATTTCCGGTCTCCATTGGTATCCCGTTTTGGGCGCACCCGATGGCAAGACCGGTTCCAATCACAACCGATGCGGCGGTTTTCCCCGCATGGCGGGCATCGGCAGATTCCCAGCTTGCCGCTGCGGTTCCATCATCCATATGATGCGGAAATTTACCGGTATGGTTGCGGATGATATCAAGCAGTGGAACCCCCAGCCAGTCGGTGCGGCTCGGCCAACTGCAGATTACTCCTGCCGAATCGATCCCCGGCGCGCGGGCAAGCCCCACGGATAGTGGGATACCAACCAAGATAACCGCGTCGCGTATTGCATGTACGAAATGTTTTAGCGCATGGGGAGCAGGAGTCGGAATGATGCGGTGCATTCCACCGGCATCCCCCAGCGCCGCAATGCGGATCCAGGTGGCGCCCAAGTCTATGCCAATCCAGCCAGCCATGGGAATTCAGCGGTTTGGTATCCGTTCATGATCATTCGCGCCACCTCTATCCCTTCATTGAATGTTGCGGGGCCGGGGGCGCCATCGTTCTTTTGACCCAGAAGGGCTCCGAGCATACCGCCAAAATCAACGGCCGGCGAACGTGTAAAGCTGAAAACGGATTCTCTTTTCCCTTCTTTCCCCCATATCGTCAGGATTGGAGCAAAGGAGTTAACCGGGGCATACCCGAACAGGGTTTTCAGACAGGCGCATCCCGCGGTTCCTTCTACTTCGATAATGGTTTTGTCTTCGCCGCAGATGGCATTCCAGGAAACATCCACTTCAAGCAGCTTGCCGGCATCAAGTCCGAAATTCCCGCGTCCGGAACATTCAACATCAAAGCACCCTCCGTCTTGGGCCCGGGAGGGCATCCAGTCCGCCCCCGGCGGGCAGTCTGGATCGGACAATCCGGCTTTCAATACGTGGGCGGAGCGGCACTGAGGAAAGCCAAGCAACATCATACCGCAATCAATCGCATGCGAGCCGATATCTATCAGGGCGCCTCCGCCGGATAATGCGGTATTGGTGTACCACGAACCGGGACGGGGGATACCGCTTTTTCTGCGCCAAGTTATTTTTACCCGCAACGGGTCGCCTATGTTTCCCCTTTTTATCGCGGTCATCAGCGCTATCACGTCGGGCCTGAAACGGTTGGGGGTGCTGATATGAAGTCGATCGTCCAGCACGGCGGTCTTCAACAAGGCAAGTTCCCCAAGCGAAACGGCCAGTGGCTTTTCGCAGAGCACAAGACCGCTGTAAATAAGTGCTTCAAGGCTTTGCCGGGCATGCAAGAAGTTCGGGGTGGCGATAACGCAAATATCCGGCCTTTGTAATAGTGCCTCTTCGATTGTGGTAACCGCCAATCCCCCGGATTGCTCCGTGAGCCGTTTTGCCGCTTCAATGGAGATGTCTGCGGCCGCCCCCAGGGATATTCCCAATTTTTTGAACGCGGGTAAATAACAATTTTGGGCTACCCAGCCTGCGCCGATAATGACCCCCGTGGTCATGGTTGAGGGTGGGCCTTTTGTTGCGAAATGAAATGACTTACTGGATAATTCGCAATATCGTGTTCTGCCGGAAGCGGCGGTGCGTCCATCAACCGGGCGATGAGCGGCGCAACATCGGTGGGGCGCATGAACCGGGTAACGGACATTCTCTCCATCTCCTTGCCGATGCCAAACCATATACTTTCCCGCCGGTGCCAGCCGGTTTGAAGATGGCGCATCACCTTTCTTCGCCAATAGGTATGCCCGGCGGGGAGGTATTCCACGTCGTATGGTTCCACAATCAGATGGGGTGCCATGCCGGCGTTAGGCCCCGGATGGATGTCCCTTCCCCGGTGAATCGCGCGGATTAGCGGTTCTCCCGTATGGCGGTTCCGGGCGGAAAGGAGAGCCTCTGCCACCTCTTTCGATACCGCATCTTCCTGTTGGGGCGCAATAATCCCGTCTGCATAGGAACAGGCCGAGTTGATATTAATTCCGTGGCTCCCCTGTACAGCCTCCATCGCCATGCAGGAGGCGGGATCGGGATTTCCGTCCTGTTCACGGTACAGCCCGTTCAACGCCAGTATGTCATTGAGGGAGACAAATTCGGCAAGCGGGCCAAAACCGATTTCAGAAAACACCAACAGTTCGTCGTCCGGATGGAGGTTTTGGACGACCCCCGCTATAAAGTCATCTACCAGCTGGTATGCCTTGAGCATTATGGAGCCGCCGGGGTCGTCCCGCCGCGCCCCTTCGGTTTCCGCCCAAAGAAAATGGGAAAGCCGGTCAATAATGGTGATATTGGCAATGAACAGATCGCAGGAGCCGGCTAAAAGTTCGCGGCATACCGCCATGCGCGACTCTTCAATTCCGCGCACCACACGCCAGAACTGCTCATGCCCTCCTCCAGTGTAGAGGGCGGAGACATCGTGACCGTAGCGGATGCCTTTTTTGAGAAGTGACAACAACAAATCCGGCGGGTAACAGGCTTTCAGGCTTGGGTAAAGCGGATATGAAATGACCTTGCCGTTAAGCGGAGCGGGGGGATGTGTGCCAAAAAGATTGACCAGGGAAACGCGGACTTTGTCCCAGCCCGGCATCTGCCATAGAAATGGGGCGCAGATATCATTGGCGGTAACGACCGCCGGTGTTTCGGCAAATAACTTCCCATAGACATGCCAATAGGAAAAGCAACCATGACCGCCGCACGGCTGCCCGGTAAATGCCGACAGCAGGGCGGGAGGTTCATATGGCACCTCGTGGCCGATAAACCTCCCGATGCGGCCCTGAAGCCGCAGATCATTCAGGAAAGGAAGAAAACCGCGCGCCGCCCATCGTTCCAGCAGTGGAGGGGCGATCCCCTCCACAACCAAAACAATGCAACGCTTCATCCAAGGCTTGTATCCGCGCTCAGCCCGCTGTCAGTCAAGCTGATTCAAGCAGGCGTTAATGGCGGCTCCCACTTGTGTGGCGAACTCGCCCCCGATCAGGTCAAGATGGGTGGCCCCCCGTATCCATAACACGCTGGCTTTGGGGATGACCCGCGCCGCGCGTTCCACCATATAGGCGGCTCCGCTGGCCGTGCCGCCGATAAGGAAGGTTGGAACATTGAGGCCCTTCAGCTGCTCTTCGACTATGGGGTGTTCCGCGCGGATGCGGAATTCTTCCGCCAGGAGGTCATTGGATGCCATGTCTTTCATGATGGCCTCGGATGTTTTGGCGAGTGCAAGTTTGTTTCGGCCAATCTTGGGGTCGGTAAAATGGATCATGGCTTCGATAGCCTGCGCTCCTTGTCCTTTCGATGCCAGGTTCGCGCGGTTGAGCAGCTCTTCCTTCGGTGTATACAATGCCGGTTCCATAAGGATAAGGCCGCCAATCTTCTCCTGATTACCCAGTGCGTAGCTGGTTGCGAAGTATCCCGCGTGGGAATAACCGAACAGAATCGGCTTTTTCTTGCCTTTAGCGCTTCCCAAAACGGCATCGAAGTCGGACATGTAGTGGGAAAGCTTCATCCCCCGCGCATCCCCCTCCAGATGTACGTTCACATGGCCGCGAATGTACATCTGAACGGTCTGGGCCGCGACATCCCTCAAGAACAGATTGCCACTGCATGCGGCTACGATAAGATTTTTGAGGTTTGGAATCTTGGGGGTGATCCGTCCAAGCTGGAGTGTCGCCCCCATCGAATTTACGACCATTTTTTTTACCTTTAACATAACCCTGTATCCTCCCTTGAAAAAGTTTTTGGCTATATCCACCTATACCCGGTATTTAAACCCCTGCATTCCCGTCATTATGAGTTGATGTTCAAACATTGGATCTTATCCGTCATTTCAAACAACGGTTTGGTGACCCCGCCGGCAATGATGAGTCGGCTCTTGATGCACGCAACCGCGGGGGTGAGGCAGCCGTACGGCAATTTCCCCACGAGGCGTAAAGACATCGAGGAAAAGTTGAGTTCCTCAATGTCATTGAACGGTTTTTCTCCCTTCTCCGGCATCCCCCCCACCAGATAGAGTTTTTCGCCGTGACGGGCGGCAACGATTCCTTCCCGGGGAGAAAGTGAAAATGCCAGCTTTTCCCATCTCTTCTCGTCCGGGAAAAAGCGGATGGCCAAGTCGAGGGCATTCGCGCGGCCTTTGGCTGGGTCAAAAGTATCCGCCCCGCCAAATGAATAGATATGCCCGCCATGGCTCGCCAACACATTGCTCCCCATGTGGGGTTTGGGAAATATGTTGTCGTCGAAGACATCTTTCACCGTCTCCCATTTCCCGGAAGTCGGGTCAAACACCCCGGCATGGGGAAGATACCCGCTGGGAATCGAAAACCCTCCCAAGACCACAATGTTTCCCTTGTGCTCCACTGCGGAAAACCAGGCATTGCTGAAGGGGAGGGGCGCAAGACGCTCCGCCTTGTGATGCTCGATATCCAAGGCGTGGCAATCATTCCTTGTGCCGGCCTCGAACCCGCCAAGCAGGTAAATGACATTGCCCATGCGTACTACTTGATGTCCGCGGGACTTATAAGGCATTTTGCCTATTTCATCGCAAGCCCCGGTGAGGGGATCTATCGAAAGTATCTCATCGCGCACATCCTCGCCGCTGCCCCCGCCGAACAGAAGAAGCTTGCCTTTATACTCAAGGCCGGGCATGTCCCCCAAGGGGCGGGGCAACGAACCGATCGAAGAAGATTTCCGAGCTTCTTTTGCAACCATCACCTGCCCCTTTTTGTGGGAGACGTTCTGCTAAAACATCGGTACGCGAACCGTCCCGTGCAGGTTGGTTGGCAAAATTGCCACTGTCATAAAAGCGTCCTTCACGGTCTTTGCCTGACAAGATAATAAAATTAAATAAAAATGTCAAATATAAAATATAAGCAAAATAACCATTAGGTATATGCAAGGTAAAAAGTATTGCCATATATAACAAAGTAAAATAAAATATATAAAACTGGCGGGGCGGCCTTGCCGGTCTGTGAATAATGGCCAGATGGTGAATCACTTCCAGCAGGGGAGGGGACATTGTTTAGTGTTGGTTTTGGAGGGTCGGGGCACGACTGGTCCTGCTCCCTTGTCCGTGGCGGCCGCATCGTAGCCGCCGTTGATGAAGAGCGGCTTGTCCGCAGCAAATACGGCCTCGGCGCCGATCTGCTGCAGAGCCGCGCTTTGGCGGCGGTGCTCGGCGAAGCGGGGATAACCCCCGCCGGCGTCGCCTTTGCGGTCGCCTGTGACCTGGTTCCCTTGCCGCTGGCCGCCCCCTTTCGGCGGCGTTTAATACGGATCGGGCATCACCTTGCCCATGCCTACACGGCGTTTTTCAGCAGCCCTTTTGAAAGTGCCGCCATTTTGGTTGCCGATCATTCGGGTAGCCCCCGTGATCCCATGATTATGAAGGAAGGTGACGGCGGAAGGGTAGAGACCCTCAGCTACTGGGTTGGCGATGAAATTGGCATCAAAAATATCGGTGAAGTGACCGGCCGTCATTATGTAACCGTAAAAAATCCCGGCGATTATTATCAACCGGGGGAAACGGACAATTCACTTGGACATATGTACAGGGTTGTATCCGAGGAACTGGGCTTTGTTCATGGGGGCGGCAAGCGGGGAGGGGTCACCGACGACGGAAAGACCATGGGATTGGCTGCTTACGGCGATAAGCGTTATCAGGCTGCGATGAAGGAATTCGCGGTATTCGGGAAGGATGGCGCTTTCCGGCTTTCAGCCGCTGGGGCGGGGTTCCGGTCCTTTGTCCGCAAATGCATCGGATCCGATGACGACGGTGCGATTGAGAGGAGGGCGGCGGTCGCGTATGCCGCCCAAGCGTTGCTGATGGAGATACTTATTCATGCCGTAAAGCACCTGAAAAGCAAAAGCGGCAAACGGTATCTCGCTTATGGCGGAGGGGTGGCGCTCAATTGCGTGGCCAATCGTTATATCGCCGAAAAAGGGGGATTCGATAAAGTCTTTGTGCCCCCGGCGGCCGGGGACAACGGCACCGCTTTGGGATGCGCCCTTCATGGCCAGTTTCTTGCCGGCATGGCAAAAAGGCCGGCGATTTATCCCCAGTTGCCCTATCTGGGACCTCATTGGGACGAGACCAGTCCGGCGTTCATGGATGGGCCGGGGCTGGTTGAGCATGAACCGGAGAATCTGTATTCATATGTGGCCGAACAATTGGCCCGCGGCAAGGTGGTGGGATGGTACTCTGGCCGTTCTGAATTCGGTCCGCGGGCTCTTGGCAACCGCTCGATTTTAGCCGATCCGCGTTCCGCCACGATTAAGGAGAGGATAAACCGCATCATCAAGCGGCGGGAACTGTTCAGGCCTTTGGCTCCGGTGGTGTGCGCCGAGCACGCCGCGCGTTATTTCGATATTTTTCCCCAAGGGGAATATCTTTTTCCTTTCATGCTGGCGACGACGGCGGTAAAAGAGGAATGGCGTGGACAACTTCATGCGATAACCCATACCGATGGAACCGCGCGGGTGCAGGTGCTTGAGCGGCAGGTCAACGCTCCTCTCCACCAGCTTCTTTTGGAATTCGGACGGTTGACGGGATTTCCGATATTGCTGAACACCTCGTTCAATCTGATGGCCGAGCCACTGGTGGAAAGCCCGAGGAACGCCATGGATACTTTTATGGATTCCGATCTTGACCTCCTGGTTATTGGGAATCGGGTATTTACCAAAACGGATCAGCCACTTATCACCGGGATTCGCGCATGAACGGCGGTACCCCATTGGCATACTGTGTGATATTCGACCTTGACGGTGTCCTGCTGGACAGTGAAAAGGTGATGGAAGAGGCCTATCGCGCGGCGATCATAGGGGAAAACCAAAAAAACCCGCCCCCATTTTCCTCGTTTTCGGTTATGCAGGGAATGCCGCTCAGGGAAATCGTCCGTAGACTGGGGATGTCCTCACGGTTTGTCCGCCGGTTTGAGGAAGAGAGCCTCCACCGCATTCACCGGATAAAAATATACCGCGGTGTAAAGCAAATATTGACCGGCCTCTCGCGGCGCGGATTCGTGCTGGCCCTTAACACCGGCAAAGAACGGCGGCGCACTGACATATTGCTCGGGCGTTTCGGCATCAGGAAGTACTTTCCCGTGACTATTACGGGGGATGAAGTGAAGAACGGCAAGCCGCATCCGGAATCCATCGAACGGATCGCCACAATGACCGCCATTCCCCGCAAGCGGATTATCTTTGTCGGCGATATGCCCGCTGATGTCGCCTGCGCCCGGGCGGCGGGGGTGAAGTCGGTGGAGGCGTTATGGGGGAAGCAAAAACTCGATGGGGCCTCACAAAAGCGGGGGGCGCTCAAGGCCGATTACAGTGTTGAAGACGTAAAGCAGCTTATGGAAGTGCTGTTACGGTGGAGCCGATGACAACCCGGCTATGTAATGCCGCTATCGCCAGTGATATCTGGCGATGGGCCAATGCATATAAGGTAAGCGCGGCCATTTTTGCCTTGGACAGGGCAGGTGTTTTGCCTTTGCTTCAAAAAGGATGGGAGATAGGCGATTTGGCCCGTGCGACCGGCGTGGAAAAATCATCCCTGGCCATTCTGCTTGCACTGATGGAGAAGGGGGGGATGCTTGAACGTGACGGCAAGCAGGTTGCCCTTTCCGGGGAGGGGCGCCGCCTCTTTCCGTTGGTTGTTCTGGAGTCTGCCCTTAATCACGAATGGCCGCTGGTTGACCGTATGGTTAAGGTGCTTCGTGGAGCGCCCGGGCATGATTATATGGATGCAGAAACGGGACCGGCTTTTGTTGAAAAGTATTGCAAAGCCATGGAGGTTAATGCCAATGCCCTTTCCCCGCGAATCGCAAGGGAACTCCGTCGCGCCGCCGTTTGCAAGGTGGTCGATCTTGGCGGCGCTGATGGCGCCATGATGGAGCGGCTTTTTCATCTGGGGGCGGCGGTCGAAGGGGTTGTGATAGACCGCTCGATAATGCATGCGGCATTCAATAACCGTTTCAGGGGAACAGACAGCCCCATTCAGTTCATCCCCGCCGACTTGCGGGATGTTGACCGGCTCGCGCCGTTCCTGGGCGATGCGGATGCGGTGATTATTTCAAACGTGCTTCATATGATGTCACTTTCCTGTGTGGAGCGCCTGGTTGCGTGCGCGGCCGGAGCCGCCACCGCCGGTTCCGCCATTTATATCTACGACCTGTTCGATGCGGGTGAGGCCGTTTTTGATACCGCCTCCATCATGACGGTTGATTGGATGCTTCAGGGAACCGGCTTCATGATGACCACGGAAGAGATGGCCTTGCTGATGCAAAATGCCGGATTCGAAATCCAAACACGATCAAGCTGGCCGGGGTTGCCGGGAACTCTGATCATCGGCCGGAAACAATGAAACAAAGAAAAAACTCAATGGCTCTTCCCGCAATCCTGGGGGGGGAGCCGACGCTCGCCGGGCGTTTTCCCGCCTGGCCTGTGGCAGGGCCGCGGGAATATAAAAATGTGCGGACAGTGCTGAAAAGCGGCCAGTGGTGGCGGGGCAGCGGTACGGCAGTGGGGGTCTTTGAAAAGCGGTTTGCCAAGGTGCATGGAGCGCCCTATGGGCTGGCCGTTACCAACGGCACCCACGCCCTTGAATTGGCGCTACGCGCCCTCAAGGTGGGGCCGGGGGACGAGGTGATCGTTCCCGCGATGACTTTTGCGGCGACCGCGATGGCCGTTTTAATCGTGGGGGCGAAGCCGGTATTGGCCGACATCGATGGGGATACCTGGTGCATCAGCGTGGAAGACGTGGCGCGAAAAATGACCGGCCGGACCAAAGCGGTCATCCCGGTTCATTTCGCGGGACAGATGGCCGACCTTGAGGGCCTGGAGAGGCTGTGTGATCCGCGTGGTGTTGCGATCATAGAAGATGCCGCACATGCGCATGGCGCCCGGCGCAACGGGTATGCCGCCGGAAGCCGCGGGGCCGCTTCGGCCTTCAGTTTTCAGAACTTCAAGTTGATGAGCGCCGGGGAAGGGGGAATGCTGCTGTTCACCGATGGCAATTTGTTTGAAGCATCCCGGCTGATAGGCAACTGCGGCCGGCCATTCGGCGATACTTCTTATGCGCACCTGCTTCCCGGATCGAATTTCCGAATGGGGGAATTGACGGCGGCCGTTCTGAACGCCCAACTTGACCGTTTAGGGACGCTCGGAAAAAAGCGGGAAATAAATGCGGGGAATCTTTCCAACCTCCTCAAAGATTTTGAGGGGATCAAAGTGCAGTCGCGGGATAAGCATACCGGCCGTCATGCCTATTACATGTACATATTTGAATATGACGAGGCCTGTTTCGAGGGGCTTAGCCGCGACCAATTCGTAATGTCCCTCCAAGCGGAAGGAATACCGGCATACCGGATGTACCCCGCTTTGCAGGATACCGCATTTTACAAGACGGCGGCGCAAGCTGATTTAAGGTCGGATGAAGACGCCCCCCTAAGCCGGCGCAAAGCGGCAAGGGGCGTGTGGTTGCATCACAGGGTTTTACTGGGGAAAAAGCAGGCACTCGGGCAGCTTGCCGATGCGATAGCCAAGATCGGTAAATCCGCCGGCAAAATCGCTTCCATGCGGCAAGGAGCGTGAGAACAATGGGAGTGTTGGTGTCAAACGACGACTGCCGGAAAGGAAAGACGGTGGTCATTTCCCCGCACCCCGATGATGAAACCATCGGTTGCGGAGGCTGGCTTATCAAGAGAAAAGAGGCGGGCCAATCGACAGTGATTATCATCGCTTCGCGCAACCAGGGCGCGCGCCTGGTGGAATGCGCCCGCGCACTCGAGGGGCTTAAGACCGGGGAATTAATAACGCTTGATATTGAAGACGGAGCGAATCCGCCGGATGAAGTTCTTGCCGGAGCCGCGGCGGCCATTGCGGCCATTCTGGCAACGGGAGATATTCCATCCCGCCTTTTCGTTCCGAACATTGACGATATCCATCCGATCCACCGTTACGCGCACATTCTTGCCGTCAAGGCGCTTCGCGATTGCGGGACAAATGCCAAATGCCACGTCTTCCAATACGAGGGATTCACCCCCTTGGCAAATCCCAATCGTTGGCTTGATATCACCGCGGAAATGAAGGAAAAACGGGAGCGGTTGGGCGCCTACCGGTCGCAACAAAAGAAATATCCCCTCACCGCCATTGTTGAATCGCTGAATGCTTATCGCGGCGCCACGCTTTTCCGTAAGGGAGTCAGATATGCCGAAGCTTACCGGATGATGGAGACAAAGGAATATCTATCGTGCAAGCCCAGCCACAACTGCTGATATTCGGCATTGACGGCGCTCCCTTCGGCCTTACCGAATGGATGATGCGGAGGAACCTTCTTCCCAACCTCGCCGCATTTAAAAATGACGCCGGTATGGCGCCGCTGATTTCCACGTGGCCGCCGCACACCGCCCCTGCGTGGCCGACTATTTTTAACGGCCGTATGCCGGGCGAGCATGGCATCTATATGTTTTGGGATTGCCAGGCGGCCGATTACCGGCTTCGCACGATGCGGCGCGATGAGGCGGGGGTTGATAACATTTTCGATTTCCTGGCGCATCGGGGGAAAACCGTTGGCCTCCAGAATATTCCGATGTTTCACCCCGCAAGCGGAGCGGAGAGCTATCAGATCGGATGGCCGCTTGAAAAGACCTTGCACTATATCCACCCGCCGCGCCTTGTGCGCGAATTGGCCGGCGCGGGGGGATTGGTACGGCCCGATATAAGCTGCATGTACGATGGAGACCCCGGCTATTACCGGCGTGCCATGGCCTTCATCGGTCAGCGGGGCGTCAACCTCCGCTATCTTTTGAAAAACCATCCGGTTGACGTAGCGGCGGTTGTTTTTACCGAACTCGACAGGGTAGGCCACCACTACTGGCACGGAATCGATCCATCGCATCCGCAATTCGGTTCATGTTCCACACCCGGCGCGATCATCGATACCTACCGGACAATAGATGGATTGTTTGGAGAAGCGGTCGCATTGGTGGGGGATGACTGCGCCATCGCTGTTGTTTCGGATCATGGTATGGGGCCGGGGACGACAGGGGTCAGAATCCATCATCTGTTGGAGAAAGGAGGCTTTCTTGAATTCCACGATGGGAAAGACCGCTTTGTTTCCCGCACCGTGATGGACGGATTGACTGACATAACGGAACTTCATAAGGCTATTCGTTTTCAAAATACCTTGGCGTATATGCCGGTACCCGGCTCATTTGCGCTCAACATCAATCTGCATGGCAGGCAGGAACTGGGAATCGTTTCCCCGGCCGACAAAAAAGCGGTTCTTAAAGAGGTCTCCGCATTCTTGACGGAGTGCCGCTCTCTGAATGGCGAGCCGCTTTTCGCGGGCGTTATAGATGCCGGGGATATATATGGCGGCCGCCATCGTGAGAAGGCCCCTGATCTGCTTCTGGTGCCCCATGATCCCGCATGCATGTTGTTGGGGGATTGCGGGGGGCCTTGCCAGGAGCCAAGCATACAAACTGGGCTGCACCGGATGGAGGGTTTATTTATGCTCCGCTCCTCCCGCCGTACCGGATTTGATAACGGCGGGGCGCTTGGCATTGAAGCGGTAGCCAGCCTTCTTCTGGCCTCGATGGGAATCCAGGATGCCGGGTTTCCGGCTTTGGAGGGAAAGGATTGGCGGCGGAATCGCGCCGGGCGAGGGCTTATCCCCGGCACCGCTTGGTCTGAAGGGCCAAATGCCGGCAACGGCTACAGCTATGAAGAGCCAACGACACCGGTATTGGGTGGGACGGCGGGGCATGACGAAGGGGAATGGCTGGAAATCGGCGAGCGCTTGAGAAGGATGGGCTACTTATGAAACAGGTACAGGCCCTTTTTGTGGCGTTCCTTGAAGGGGATTTGGTGCAATCACCGGAGCATTTGGGAATCGGCTATATGGTGGCGAATTTGCGGAAATATGGATTTTCCGCGTCGGTGGTAGAGGTGGGCGCTCCCTCATTGGGTGAGGCGGCCGGGAAGATTGTTGAAATGCGTCCGCTGTTTGTCGGGATGAGCATCACCACCGCCGGAATAGGACTGGCGGGGAAGTTGGCATCACGCCTGAAGGGGGAATCAAAAACAACCATGATTCACCTCTGTGCTGGCGGCCCGGTGCCAACAGTGATGGGGAGGGGTTTTTTTGGAGTGACGGGATTAAGCGGCTTTGATTCCTGCGTGCGGGGTGAAGGGGAAACGGCGGTGGTGGAAATCATGATTGCGTTAGCGCGGGGCGCCAAGGTACAGGGGATCAAAGGGGTGGTGTTGAAGGAAGATGAAAGGGACGATTGCCATACCCCCGCGCCGCCGCTGGATGAATTGCCGTGGGCAGCCCGAGATCAGTTGGAGCGGGCGAATAAATATCCTTACCTGAGGGTTCTGTCCGGGAGGGGATGTACCTCCCGCTGTTCTTTTTGCAACGCCCCGAATGCCGCCAACAATCCCCGGGGAAAGAGGCTCTGGCGGGGCCGCTCGCCCCATGATGTGGTGGAGGAGCTTTCGCATCTGAATAAAGCCTACAACATGGATACTTTCGATTTTGTCGATTCCACCTTTGACGAGCCGGGAGGCGGACGGATAGGGAAAGGGCGCATAGCCCTGATTGCGGAGGGCATCATCGCAAAGGGACTGAAAATCTATTACAACATCAACACCCAGGCGTGTAATTGGCGCGAGGAAGATAAGGGGCTGATCGGGCTTCTTCACTGCTCTGGGCTCGAAAAGGTGCTGATAGGGGCTGAAGCGGGGAACGATCGTTGTTTGGGCCTGTTCGGAAAACGTTCCAATACAGCCGACAACGCGCGTGCAATACAGCTTTTCCGGGAGCATGATGTATATGTCGCCATCGGCTTTATCATGTTCCACCCGTATCTTATGTGGGAGGATGTCGGGGAAAACGCCGTTTTCTTAAAAGAAAATATCGGCCATAACCTGCGCCGTTTTTGCACCCGCCTGGAGCTTTACCCCGGCACGCGGATTGTGCGGGGCATCGGGGATGATGGATTGTTGCACCCCCGGTATTACAAAACCCTTGATCCCTATGCTTACGATTTCCGTGATGCCGGCATCAAGCGGATGGCTGGGATAATGGCCTCGATAATCGGCGCGCCAGACGGCTTTCCGGAATTGGAGACGCCTCCCCTTGCATTTGAGACATTTGACATTACGGTTCATACGTACCTCAGCCGATTTAGGCGTGCCTGCGGGGGAAACTATGAAGCGCTTGCGATCCTCGAAAAAGGAATTGCGGAGATTGAGTCGGAGCGCGCGTCTCTTGCCGCTTTCAATTACGAATTGTTTATGGAAGTTGCGGAAGCCGCGCGGCATGGGCGTGATATGCCGGAGGGGCTGCGGGAGCGGGTCTGGACGCGTTTTTCGGAGGCCATCAAACAGATAAAGATATTGCAGCTCCGGGCAGGGATGGCGTTGCGCCGGTTCTCGAGGGGGGCGGCGTGAGGCCAAACGTATGACAACGCGGTTCGTGGCGCTGGACCTTGTGGTTAGAGAGGAGTTTTGCAACCTCTCCTGCGATTATTGCCTGACCGGCCAAGGCAATTACCACCGCGCCGCCGCCAAATCCGGCATGCCGCTGCCGTCTTTGCTGGAAGCCATCGCACGGCAAGGAAAAATGATGGACATCCCGGTGGTTAAAATAAGCGGCGGAGAATATCTGCTCCTTGATAATGCCGTGGAAGGGTTGCATTGTCTGGCGGAGAAGTTTGAAACTGTGGTGGTGATGACTAACGGGCTGCCGCTTACATCCGGGATGCTCAAGAGGTTGAACGAAATCCCGAATCTGGTGCTGCAACTTTCGCTCGACAGTACCACTTTTGAATCGAACCGGTACCGGATCAACAATCCCCGTTTGCATGCGTTGTTTCTGGACAGGCTCCAACTTCTCTGCCGGAGCGCCATTCCGTTCGAGGTTTACCTGATCATAAACCGTAATTCCATTCAAACGATTGGGAAAACCCTCGATGACATTAAAGCATACGGCGGCGCGCCGGTTTTTCCGTTTCCGGTGCGGGGACCGGATAGGGAGGGGTATTTGCCCGAGCCTTCGCAGTTGAAGGCGTTGCGGGATTTAGCTGAGAATGCGGAGGGGGGCAGCCTGCTTCCGCATAAAAGTTATCTGTCGATGCTGTTGGAATTCTGCGAGCGCGGGCACCGCGTTGAACGGTGTCATATACCCCACATCGCTTTTACCGCATTCGATGATGGCATCGTCTCAAGTTGCCCGAACATCTGGTTTGACGAAGTGGCGAATATTCTGGAGGACGGGGGAGCCGGTACCGCGCGCAAACTGGAACAATCACCCCTCCGGCGCGGCCTGCTCCGTTTTTCCGCTTCTACCGGTTTGTGCCGCTCCTGCTTTACTCCTTGGGACATTATCAATCTTTATGTTGACGGCCGCATCCCGGCGGAAGAGTTGACGAAGAGCCGTCTCTTCAAAGGCCCGCGTACGCTTCGCAAACTGGAAGCGATACGGAACTCGGTGAGGGAAAGCCGTTATGTTTGATATCGGAGTGGTGATCCCGACCCGCGACAAGCGGTCACGGCTGGAAATATGTCTCCGGGCGCTGGAGCGCGCCGCGGAGGCCGCTTCCTGTTCGGTAGCCCTGGCGGTGGTTGACGACGGCGGCCATGACGGGACGGAAAGTATCTTGCCGTTTTATGAAGAACGGTTTGATCCCTGTATAAAAGTGTTGCGGCACGCGGTTCCCGCCGGGCGGAGTATGGCGCGCAACGCCGGCGCAAAGCTTCTTGATGCCGTCCGTCTGCTGTTTCTTGATGACGATATGATAATTGACGCCCGTCTTTTGGAACGTCATGCCCGCTTGGGAGATACAGAAGTGGGGCGGGGCGCCATATTGCATCTGCCGTGGCTCAGGGGGGTGATGCGGCTCGATGAGCTTCCTGAAGATATGCCACCACGCCTGAGGCATCGCATTAATGCCGTTCTTGCCGACCCCGCTTCGCGGACGCTGAAGCGGTTTGCCCGGCGGAGCCGTTTTGAAAATGATATTCGCCGGCTGTTTGCAATACGTGGGCAAACAGGCAAAGGGTTATGGTTCGGGGCTACGGGGGGGAATCTTTCGGCGGGTAAAAAGTTCTTCAATTCGCTGGGCGGGTTTGATTCCCGCCTGGGACTTGAGGCCGCGGCGGAAGACCTGGAGTTCGGCCTTCGCACCGAACTGCATGGGGGGCGGGTGGTCATGATTTCCGAACCGCAGGCAATCCATCTGGATCATCCCAAAGTGGCTCGGCCAGATGATTATTTTACCAACCACATCATGTTTGGGAAGATTCATGGCGTTAAGCTTGCCCGCCAAATGGAGGAATATTTCAAAGGGGGACGGGACATCCTTGCAGTGGGAACGGTGCCCGATGGGGTCTGAAATATACGAAAACTTTCTCCGGCGCGCAAGCGCCAAAGGGGATGCCCCGCTGTTTTATGGCCATTCTCCGCTTTCATGGCGGCGGGCGGCGGTTGAAGTGGAGGAACTGGCCGGCCGTTTTGCGGTGGAAAAGGGGCCGCTGGTTCTCACCGGAAAAAATAGCCGCGGGACCATTATTTCCTTCATCGCCGCGCGCCATGCGGGAAGAATGGTTGTTTTGATTGATGACCTCAAGGGGGAGCGAATAATCCATTCCCTGGGCGCGCTTCTCGGAACATTTCGCCATTATGATTGCGAGGGCGTCCGCCTGGGCCAGGTGTATGGCGATAGTTCCCCTGCGGAGGTGCCGGATGGCGCGGCGTTCTCCCTGCTTACTTCCGGCTCCACCGGCGCGCCAAAGCTGGTGCTAAGAACCGAGCAAAGCCTTATGGACGAAGGACGCCGGTATGCAGGCCGATATGGATTACATGAAAACGACGTAATTCTTGCCGCGCTGCCATTGTCGCACGCTTTTATGTTTGGGCTAGCCATGGGAGGGCTTGCTCGGACTGGATGCGCCCTGCATCTCCAGCCAGTTCCCAATCCGTTGAGAATCGTTGAGGCGCTTGCTGAAGGGAATGTGACTGTTTTGCCATTGGTGCCTTCGCTTGCCAGGCTTGTGTGCCGGGCACTTGAGGTTAAGCGGGGCAAATTGCGCGGTACGGTTCTCCGCAGCGTTATTGTCGGGGCCGGCCCGATGCGAAAGGAATTGCATGAGGCGCTAACGGACCGGCTTGGCGTAGCCCCGGTTCGCAATTATGGATGCAGTGAAATGGGAACGCTGCTCGGTTCATTGCCCGATAAGCCCGACTTTGAAACGGCCGCCAAACCCTTCGATGGCGTGGAGGTTCATGTACGCCCCGTTTCGGGAAAGCAGGGGATGTTTTTTGTCCGGACGAAAAGCCCTTTCATCGGCTATCTGACCGGCGATGGAGTGGACACGGGCAAGGTCAGTCCTGACGGGTGGTATTGCACCGGCGATATTGCCGAAGCGGAAACCGGCGGGTATATAACCGTTCACCGGCGTATCGGCGAGGCGATACACCGCGGGGGACGGTTTATTCATCCCCATGATGTCTGCCGCGCGATTGAGCGCCACCCCGATGTGCAAGAGGCGGTGATAACCGGGGAAGATGAAGGCGATGGGGAACCGGTGGTGACAGCTTGGGTGCAGACACGCCCCGGCTCAAAGCTGGATGCCGACGGGATACGCGGCTATCTTATGGGACGCCTTGAGGAATACAAGATTCCCGCGCGATGGAATATTTCCCGCTCGATTCCGCGCACAACGGCGGGAAAAGCGGTATCAACGCCTTCCCGCGGCCTGCCTGTGGAACTGGGCGGAATTTTGGGAATGATCGCGGCGTATCGGGGAGCGGCCGCCCTGTTGTGGGCCGAAGAGGTCGGGTTGTTTGAAGCGCCGGATATGCACGAAGGGGATACCAGCGCCGCCAGTGCAGCGTCATCCATGAAACGGCGCGGGAAGGAGATGCTTGCGAGCGTTCTTTCATCATATGGAGTGGTGACCCGTAATGATGATGGTGCAGCAAGCCTTAGGTCGGAATTGATGACCCCCTTTCAGCGCGATCTTCGGGCATTTGAAAATGCCTTTTTCGGCCTTCTCTCCGGCGGGAATGGCAATCCTTTGAAATCCGCGACGGGGGAATCGCGCCCGCTCGACAGCCCCGGCATCGCTCCTTTATATAAGCGGCTTATGGCATATCCCGGCCGTAAAGCCGCGCTTCACGTGGCGCGGGGCGAATGGCTGAAATCCGGCCCGGTTCTGGAGATCGGTCATCCCACGGGGATTTTGGCGCCGCTTCTTAACCGCAGCGGCGTGGAATGTTGCAGGACGGTGAGCGTGCCGGATCTTGATGGTGAAGCGGCTCAACCCGATACCTATGGGGCCATATACCTGTTCAACACGGTTCGCCGGTTGATAGGGGATGGCGGTGCGGCAGGCTTGAAGGCGCTGATCAGGCTTTTAACGCCGGGAGGGTATCTGCTGGTAGCGGACATTTTCATCGATACACCCGGCGCTTATGCCCCCTTTAAACCGTTTTTTCAGGTTGATTGGCTGCTTCAGCGGGAGTTGCATTGCGCAACTTCGGACGAGCTGGCAAGGATGTGCGGCCGGTTGGGAATGGTTCACGGACAAACAAGGGATATTGACGGATTGTATTCCCTTTCTATTTTTAAAAAATAATCATTGGGGAGGACGGATGGAAGAGATAAAGAGAAAATTAAAGGAAGTGTTGGTGATGGCCTTGCGGCTGAAAGTGCCCCCAGCCGATATTGGCGACAAGGGGCTGGTGGCAAGCCTCGGTATTGATTCCATAAACCTGCTGGAAATACTTATCTATGTGGAAGATGAATTCAAAATAAAAATCGAGGACGAAGACCTCTCCCCGGTGCTTGTGGACGACATCGACCGTCTGGTTGGATATATTACCGCCCGGTCGGGCCGGAGCATATGACCCGAGGCCGTATGCCAAAGGATTTTTGGGATTCGATCTCGGCCCGGTATGACCGGATCATGGAAAACGATTCCCAGATGAAGCTGCTTCATAAGGGCATTCTGGACCGGTTGCCGCTTTCCGCCCAGACGGTGCTTGATCTCGGAGCGGGAACCGGGGTTCTGCTTGAAAAGATCGCCCGGCGGAAGGGGATTCAAAGGTTGGTCTGGTTCGATCCGAGCAAGAAGATGCGCATAAAGGCGCGCCAGCGGCTAAACGGTGAAAAAAAAGTGGAGTACATGATTGGAAATGCTTCGCGTTTGAAATTCAAAAGCGGCACCTTCGACGCGGTGGTATCCAATTTTGCGCTACACCATCTGACCCATGGGGAAAAGGCCGCGTGCGCCCGTGAAATATGGCGCGTCCTTAAGGAAAACGGTGTTTTCATATTCGGCGATCAGCACTGCCGGCGGATGGGAACACCCGATGATCCCGTGTGGGTGGGGGAAATCTTTTCCCTCCTCTGTAAAAAAGCGGATTTCTATCTGACATATGGCTCTCTGGAACGGATGCTGCTTCAGGTAAGCCTCATGCCGGAATTTCTTTTGGCGAAAGGGGAAATACTCGCCACCGTTGAATATTGGAGCGGCTGCCTGAAATCGGCTGGCTTTGAAGGAATTGAAATCGCAGCGGTGAAGCCGGTCCCCCTTTATAACCGGATAATCGTCGCGCACAAACGTTCCGCGCCATGATGAGAAGGGGATACCGCTTTTTTGATGCCGCCATTACCGGCATTGGGGTCGTGACTTCCGCCGGTATCGGCAAGGAGGCGTTTGCCGCGAATCTTTTTATGGGAAGACAACATCTCTCGCCGCTGGAAGGGATGCAGGTTCCCCGCGGCAAGGGACTGGCCGCGAAAGTGGATGAACCGGCGTTTGATGCCCCCGGCCGGGCCGTTCGCATGGCCAGCGCCGCGCTGGATGAGGCGGCGGGGCAGGCGGGAATTGCCCTGTCCGCCGGAAACGATACAGGCATGTTTCTCGCCACTATCGGCGGCGATAGCGGCGAAGCTGAAAATTTCCATCCCCTTCTTTCGGCGGGGGAAGGGGGGGGGCGGCGGGATTTACGGCGCGCCGTGATCTCATACCCGAACGGTGCGCTGCTTAACAGCCTCTGCCGCCGCTACAATATCGGCGGCCCACGCCTGCTCTTTACCAATGCCTGCGCTTCCGGCAACATCGCGATCGGGATGGCGCTCGATTATCTCAGGACCGGCCGATGTTCCACCGCGATGGTTGTCGGGGTTGATATTCTCAAACCAAGCATGATTTGGGGGGCCGACCGGGCCGGGTTTCTGGGACGGAGCCTGCGTCCATTTCACGCGCTTCGCGATGGGGCGGTCTTGGGGGAGGGGGCCGGCGCGCTGATCCTGCAACACCCCGACGCCGTGCGGCGCGGAAAACGTTTAGCCAATCTGGCCGGTTTCAATTGCGTCTGTGACAGGGGGGCCGCGGCGATAACCTTGGCGGCTGATGATATCGGCCTTCTCCGCTCCATGCGGGCCGCGCTTTGCGAAGCGTTTGGAACCGTCGTGCCGCCCGATTACATAAACGCGCACGCCCCCGGGACAAAAATGATCGATATGGTGGAATGCGCGGCTATCGCCTCGCTTTCACGGGAAACGGGGAAAGTCATCCTGTTTAATTCCACTAAATCGGTGACCGGGCATTTATCCGGGGCTTCTCCCGTGGTGGAGGTGGTGGCTGCCGTTATGCAAATCATCAGCGGCCGGATACATCCCACCTCGGGGCTGAACCAACCGGATGGAGAACTGGAAGCAAAACCGGTCGGCGAAACGGAAATTCGGGGAGTGATCGAGACCGCCGTCTCGAATGCCTGCGGCGGAGGAGGGGTAAGCAGTTCCGTTGTTATAACCGCCCCGGCCACAGTTACCAAGTACAAACCATCCCCCCCGCAGCGGCGCTATCTGATCGCGGGGAGCGGCATTATTAACTGTTCGTCACTTTGGAGTATGGGAGCTGTTGACGGAAAGGATGCCCCGCCGCCAAAGGCGCAAGCTGAATTTGATATTTACCGCTATTATCCCGCTGAAAGCGGCTACGGGTATTATAACCGCGCGGCCCAGATCGGCGCGGCGGTGGCGGCCATCGCCATCGGTGAAAAAAATGCTTCCCTCCTTGATGCCATTCCGGCATCGCAAGTCGGCGTCTTCGCCGGCACCTGTTTGGGAGGGGGGCCGGAGGCAAGCGCGGTGTTGTGCGAAAAGCTCGCCACGAATCCCGCAAAAATTACGCCGAACAATTCGCTTGATCATGGCATCCATCTTGGAGGGGCGTTGGTCTGCCGTCATTACGGCTATACCGGCCCCACGTATACCTGTTCGGGATCGCCGGTGTCCGGTTTGCATGCGCTTGATGCGGCGCTGGTGACCTTGGACGCGGGGCGTTGTGCCGCCGCGGTGGTGATGGCATACGATGCGGTTCATCCCATAATGCGGCGCGCGGCCAGCCGCTGCCGTCTCTATGACGCTGATTATATCGACGCTGGCGCGGCCTTGGTGCTGCATGAAGGGGATGTTAATGGAACCGCCGATGGTGGCGCAATGAGTATACGATTGACGTGTAACGGCGGAGGGGCGCGCCGCGATGGCGGCAACGCGGAAGAGCTGCTCTGGCGGGCCGCTGATGGCGAAACGGAAAAAATCGGGGCAGTCTATATCGCGATAGATGGCGGGCGGCAGCGGAAAGGATTTGTGCGGGGTGCGGCCGCCCTCTTCAAGCAGGCCAGGATATATAGTTACAACACGCGGCGCATCTCGCCGCTGGCGGCCGGCGGAATCGCGGGAATCCTGAATGCCGCTTGCCACCGGGGGCCGTCGCTGGTGGTGGCGGCAGATTGGGGCGGGGCGTTTGCCGCCGCTCTGGTTGAACCCGTGAAGAAATGAAAATAGAGTCGGCTCCATTGCTGTCCGGTTAAAAAAGGGAAGCCTGTATCGGCACCGTTTCGACGGAGCGGATTTTCCCTGGTTTGAGGGAGAGCAGGTCTATAAGGGATTTCCCGTCCATCAGCGTTTCTCGTATTACGCGGCTTAATTCCAGCATGGAATGCCGGTATTTCGTCAAATGCCGCCACGAAAAAAATTCAAAAAAATAATGTTGACATTAAATATGGGATAGATATAATCCCATTTAAACAGGACTAAGGGGGTGCACTAAGTTATGTTCAAACTTTCTAGAAAAGGGGAGTACGCGATCCGTCTGATTCTTCATCTTGCGGCCAATCCCGCCAAGGTGTGCACTACCAGCGAAATTGCCAAGGCGCAGGACATACCGTCCGCTTTCCTTAAGAAAATAATTCAGGACTTGCGGCCATC
>JAHFEJ010000122.1 GCA_023248535.1 Nitrospinales bacterium
CCGCCGCCCCGGTGATCAGGATTTTGGCCATTTGCCCTTTCCGGGGCGGTAATACTCAAACCCCAGCCGCTCTTTGCGGACCGGGTCGTACATGCCCCGCCCGTCGAAAATGACCGGGTGTTTCATGGAACCTTTGATCCGTTCCAGGTTCAGGAACTTGAATTCGCGCCATTCGGTCACCACCACCAGCGCGTCGGCTCCCGCGCACGCCTCGTAGGCGTTCTGGCAGTACCGCACCGGCGGCGGAAGCAGCGGCTTGGCCGCGGTCATCGCCACCGGGTCGAAGGCGTTCACGGCGGCCCCGGCGGCCAGCAGCTTGGCCACGATCTCGATGGATTTGGCTTCGCGCATGTCGTCGGTATTCGGCTTGAAGGCCAGCCCCAGCACGGCGAAGGTTCTTCCTTTCATATCCGGGAAACGCCGCGCCACCATCGCCAGGAAATGGTCGACGCGGCTGTCATTGACCGCCACCACATCCTTGAGGAGGTCGAATTCATAGCCGAGCTTCGACGAGGTGTGAATGAGGCTCTTCACGTCTTTGGGGAAGCATGAGCCGCCGTAGCCGAGGCCCGAATTCAGGAATGCGCGGCCGATACGGTGGTCGCGCCCGATGCCGTTGGCCACGTCATCCACGTCGGCCCCCGCCTTCTCGCACAGGTTGGCGATGGCGTTGATGAACGAGATCTTCATCGCCAGGAAGCCGTTGGATGCGTATTTGATGATCTCCGCGCTGGCCACGTCGGTGATCAGCATCGGCGCCTGCAGCGATGAATACAGCTCCAGCAGCTTGTAGGCCACCTCCTTGCGCGGCGCGCCGATCACGATGCGGTCGGGGTTCAGCGCATCCTGCACCGCCTGCCCTTCCCGCAGGAATTCGGGGTTGGATACCACGTCGAACTTGTGCCCCGCCGCGCATTCGCGCTGGATGATACGGCTTACCAGGTCGCCGGTGCCCACCGGCACCGTGCTTTTGTTCACGATGATCTTGTAGCCGTTCATGTGGCGGGCGATCTCCGCCGCGGCGGATTCGATGTACGAAAGGTCGGTCTCGCCGTCGTCCTTCGGCGGCGTGCCGACGCAGATGAAGATGATCTCGCTGTTCTCGACGGCCGGTTTGAGGCCGGTGGTGAATTTCAGCCGCCCCTCGTGCCGGTTCCGCTCCACCAGCTCTTCCAGGCCCGGCTCGTAGATCGGCATGACATTGCGGTTGAGCAGGTCTATCTTTTCAGCGGCGTTATCGACGCAGGTAACGTCGTTGCCCAGCTCGGCGAATATCGTGCCGGTCACCAGGCCAACGTATCCCGTCCCAATTACGCAGATGTTCATATGCGGTTACAAGCCATGTTCAAAAAGGTCCCCAACCTGGATCCGCGCCCCGCGCGCCCACTCGGCGGCATTCATCGTTTTTTTTCCTTCAGCGCGCACTTCAAGAACCGCCACTGTACCATTTCCGGCGGACACTTCAAAATACCCGCTTTTCAACGCCGTCACCGTGCCGGGGGCCTTCCGCGCCCCTTCCGCCGCAAGGCGGGAGCGGAGGATCTGCAGCCGCGCCCCTTTGTAAAATGTGAATGCGCCCGGCGCGGGGGAGAGGCCGCGGATCTTTTGGTCCACGGCGGTTGTGGGAAGCGTCCAGTCGATCCGCCGTTCTTCCGGCGTGATCTTTGGCGCGTGCGTCGCCCCGGCATGGTTCTGCGGCACGGGGTATATGGTTTCCGCCTCGATGCGGCGCAGCGTTTCGGTCATCAGTTCCGCGCCAATGGCCGCCAGCCGGTCATGCAGTTCCCCCGCCGTAGTTTCAGGCCCGATGGGGGTTTCCCCTTTCAGGTACATGTCGCCCGCGTCCATCTTCGCTTCGATTTTCATGATCGTCACCCCCGCCGTGGAATGCCCTTCCATCACCGCGCGGTTGATCGGGGCGGCCCCGCGCAGCTTCGGCAACAGCGAGGCGTGCACGTTCAGGCAGCCGCGCGGCGCAAGTTCGCGGAAGCGTTTCTTCAAAAACTGGCCGAATGCCGCCACCACGATAACGTCCGGCTTCAGCGCGCCGATTTTTTCCAGCGATTCATCGGTATTCACGTCCTCCGGCTGGTAGACGGGGATGCCCAGAGCCGCCGCTTTTGCCGCGACCGGGGTGGGGCGCATCTTCTGGCCGCGCCCGGCGGGCCGGTCCGGCTGCGAAACGGCGAGAAGGATATGATGCCCCTCCGAGTGCAGTTTTTCCAGTGTGGGCACGGCAAAGTCGGGTGTACCCAGAAAAACTATCTTCATGCGCGGTCCTGCTTTTGCGGGGCGGGGAAATGCGGTATCATCTCGTTCATTCCAACAAATTGTAATATGCAAAGTACCGCCACACAACCTCCGCTTAAAAACGGCACGCGGGCGCAATTGAAAACGCTCTACCGCCTGATGGGGGAGTGCCGCCTCTGCCCGCGTGAATGCGCCATCAACCGCCTACACGGCGCGCAGGGGGTCTGCCGCTCAGGAGTCCGTCCGCGCCTGGCCAGCATAACCCGTCACTTCGGGGAAGAGCCGCCGATAAGCGGCACGCGCGGCAGCGGCACCGTCTTTTTTTCCAACTGCAACATGCGCTGCGTTTTTTGCCAGAACTTTCCCATCTCCCAGATGCGGGTGGGGCGGGATATGACGGCGGCCCAGCTTGCCGCGGGGATGCTACGGCTGCAAAAAGAGGGGGCGCACAACGTCAATTTTGTCACCCCCACCCATTACGCGGCGCAGGCGGCCCACGCCGTATATCTCGCCCGCCGCAAGGGGTGTTCCTTGCCCGTGGTCTGGAATACGTCGGGCTACGAACGGCCCGAAACGCTCCGGCTGCTGGAAGGGTTCGTTGATATCTACCTCTGCGACTACCGTTACGCCACACCAGCGCTGGCCAAGCGGTATTCGCGCGCCGAAGATTACCCGGCCCTCATCGAACCGGTCATCGAAGAGATGTTGCGCCAGGTGGGGCATTTCAGCGGCGGGCGGGGGGTCATCATCCGGCACCTGGTGATGCCGGGGCATCTGGAGGAAACCCGCATAATCCTCGGCCGGATACGCCAGCGGTTCGGGCCGGAAACCACCGTGAGCTTTATGACGCAATACTTTCCCGCCCACAAGGCATCGCGGTTTTCCCCTATCAACCGCCGCCTCACCGCCGAAGAGGCGCGGGCCGCGTTGGACATGCTGGCGGCCAGCGGGCTGGAAAACGGTTGGGCGCAGGAAGACGATAATTTGGCGTCCGGCGGGGAGATGGAATAAACTGTCAGCCAGCGGGTTTACCGTGAAAGGGCCGTTATAGTAGCCAATAAGGAGATCACAAGTACCATGAGCACCATTTCCACCAAGATCGACGAACAGGGACATATCAACGTCGGCAGCATCCTTGAGGCGGCCGCCATCCAGCTGTTCAGCTCGCCTCATACCCGGCGCGGCGGCATCAACATAGCCTACGAGCTGGCCTGCCAGCAGCCGAATACCGTGGTGACCGACGCCCTGATGTCCGACGTGGAAGGGGTGGGGCTTTTCCCGACCAACAACAAGATACTCGTCAGCATCACCGGGCAGGATACCGGCCGTTCCCCCTGGGCGCGCATCGTGATGGACAAGCGCAACGCCGACGATATGGAGGTGCTCACCCGCCTGATCAAGAACGTGGTGCGCGAAATGCTTCCCATGGATATGTTGGCGGTGCGGTGCTACTTCGGCCGCAGCAAAAACGCGATGGGGGAATGCGATTTCCTGGTGCCGTCGAAGTATGCCAAGCACGCGCTGGATTTCATCATGAACTTCGTGCCGGCCAGCGACGACGCGCGCCGTAAATACCGCGAAAGCAAGCCGCTCGGCTTCAAGAACATCAGGGTCATATCGCATCCCGACTGGGTGAACCCCGACTGGCTGGCGTGGAAGAACCGCGTGAATCCGCACGACAAGGAACAGGTGAAACACGATCCCGAACCGCCCCGCATCAAGATGATATTCGACGCCGAGAACAACGTGGCGTTCCTGTTGGGCAACTACTACTTCGGCGAATGCAAGAAGGGGGCGCTGTCGCTTATCTGGAGCGCGTTCCTCAGCAAGGGGATCGGCATGCCGATACACGGCAGCAGCAAGAGCCTCGTGCTGCCGGACGGCAAGCGGGTTTCGTTCGTCACCATCGGGCTTTCCGGCTCGGGCAAGTCGTCGCTCGGCAACGCCTATCACAAGGAGTTCATCGAGAAGGGATGGCTGAAGGATACCGAGCTGGGGAACGACGACGCCATCGTGGTGCAGATGGAGGAGAACGAAACCAGCGGCCTTGAAAGCTCGCTGTACAACAAGACCGACGAATACAAGCCGGGGAGCTTTTGGGAAAAAACGGTGCAAAGCGCCGAGAACGCCCTGGTCATCGTGAACCAGCAGGGGCAGCGCGTTCCGTATTACATGGACGTGTACACCAAGAACGGCCGCTGCATCAGCAACCGCCACCACCTGCCGGGGGCCGACCCGCAGCGGCTGGATACCCCCGCGCCGTCGTACATATGCACCATCCAAAAGGACAACACCTTCGGGCCGCTGACGTTGATCGAGGATCCGTACCTGCAGGCGGCGCTCTACATAACCCTTTCCACCAAAAGCACCGCCGCCGAGAACATCTCGCTGGCAGAGCTGGGCAAGCTGAAGATATCACCGGGCGCGAATCCTTTCGGCATTTGGCCGCACAACAAGGAGTGCGACGTATTCCTGCAATGCGTGAACCGGCACAAGATCAAGGGACTGTTGCTCAACACCGGCGGCTTTTTCATCAACGACGAAGCCGAGATCCGCAAGGAAGAGACCGACATCCCGAAAGAGCTATCCATCATTTTGTATCCGCTGATCGCCGCCAACAAAATAAAGTGGGTGGATTGGGATATGCTGCCGGGGGCCAAAATACCCGCGCCGGGAAGCATGGAAGAGTTCTATCCCGGCTACGACAAAAAGTTCGTGTTGGCGAAAGAGCACCGGGGAAGCCACCAGTCGCTGTTCCACGCGCGGCTGAAGTGGCGCATAGACCACATGGAAAAGAACAGCATAGATGAGAAGATCATCGGCTCGCTCCGCGCCGCGCTGAAGTGTTCGCTGTAAACAGGCGGCGGATAACGTTTTATTGAACAATCGGCCCGCAAGGGCCGCCTTATTCTGCTCATGCCGGTACAACGCCCATAAGCTCACGAGTCAAGGGCTCATGACAACCTCATTCCAACGAATTGTTCCCAATTTCGTTTTGCCTGATAA
>JAHFEJ010000046.1:0-19521 GCA_023248535.1 Nitrospinales bacterium
ACCAGCGTAAAGCCCTCTTCACCATTAGTCCTTCTCATTTCCCGTCTCCTATACCCTTGTTAACCGAGTTTTTGGCTGATGTCGAAAATGGGCAGCAGGATCGATATCACGATGAAACCGACAATGCCGCCCAGGAAGATTATAAGCGCCGGCTGTACCAGCGACATAAGGACGGAAATCCGGTTTTCCAGTTCCGCCCCCTGATCGCGCGCCACCTGCATCAGCAGTTTTGCGGCCTGCCCGCTTTTTTCACCGGCGGCGATCATCTGTATCGCCACCGGCGGAAAAAGCCCGCTTTCGTCAAGAGAAGCGGCGATGCCGGCCCCTTCGCGTATTTTATCCGATGCTTTTTCTATGCCGCGGGCATAGACGGTGTTTTGCGAAACATCCGCCGAGAGCTTCAACGTCTTTAGCATTGGCACCCCCGCGCTCAACAACACCGAAGTGGTGTGGCTCCAGCGGGCCAGCACGGCGGCCTTCGTCACACTTCCGAGTACCGGCAACGACAGGAGAAGACGGTCGCGCCGATCGCGCCCTTGTTCCGTTTTGAGCTTCCGGCCCAGCCAGGCCGTTGCGGCGATGAGCAGCGCGCCGATGATGAATCCGTAGCCGGTGATCATATGCGTGATGAACAGCAGCACCTTGGTTGGCAGCGGGAGGGATTGGCCCATGTCTTCGAATATGACGGTGATCTTGGGCACCACGTAACCGAGGAGGAACATCACCACCCCCATGCCGATGAAGCCTAGGATCACCGGGTAAACCATCGCGCTTTTGATAATCCCCTCGCGGCGTAACGCCGCTTCTTTAAGATCGGCCACTTGCGTCAGCACTTCGGCGAGGTTGCCGCCCGTTTCCCCCGCGCGCACCAGTGCCACGGTAAGCGGATCGAAATCCGCCGAGGTTTTCGCCATCGCCTCGGCCAGCGGTTCTCCCTGCCGCACGCGGTCTTTCACTTCGTGGATAATTTTGCCGAAGTGGGGCGATTCACATTGCTTCATGGTGGCCTCCAGCGTTTCCATCAGCGGAATACCCGCCGTAAGCAGCGAGGAGACCTGCCGCATGAAGGAGGTCATCTGTTTGCCAGTGACGCGCGCCGCCAAAAAGGGGAGGGCGTATTTTTTCTTGTGTGCGGCGATCTCTTCGGCGATGGCGGTGACGAATATCCCTTCGGCGCGCAGCTTGGCGCGCGCCTCTTTTTGCCCGGCGGCGTCAATGGAGCCGCTCACCGCCGCGCCGCCGCGCCCGATCCCCTGAAATGCGAACAACATTTATACTCCGTCCGTTTCTTCGGTTACGCGCAATACTTCATCCAATGTGGTTTCACCGGCGATGATGCGGCGGATGCCGTCGCGCCGCAAGGTGTGCATTCCCCCGGATACCGCGGCCTGACGGATTTCTTTCGAGTCGGCCCCTTTCACGATAAGGCTGCGTATGCTGTCGGTGATGCGGAGGTATTCGTAGATGCCGCTGCGGCCGCGGTAACCGCTCTGCATGCAAACGGGGCAGCCAGTGGCCCGCCATGCGCGCGTGCCCAGCCCGGCGCGGGCCGCATCGGAACCCAAACGGCGGATTTCCTCGGCTTCCAGCGTCATTGGTGTTTTGCAAGCGGGGCAGAGTATCCGCACCAGCCGCTGCGCCAGAATGCCAACCAGTGAGCTGGCGATGAGGAACGGCTCGATGCCGATATCGACGAGGCGGGTTATCGCCCCGGCGCTGTCGTTGGTGTGCAGGGTGGAGAGCACGAGATGGCCGGTGAGCGACGCCTGTACGGCAATGCGCGCGGTCTCCTGGTCGCGGATTTCGCCGACCATGATGATGTCCGGGTCCTGCCGCAGCATGCTTCGCAGGCCGTCGGCAAAATGCAGGCCGATGAGCGGGTTCACCTGCATCTGGCCGATTCCCCTGATCTGATATTCCACGGGGTCTTCCACGGTGAGGACGTTTTTCTGTACGGTGTTCACTTGGGAAAGGGCGGCGTAAAGCGTAGTGGTTTTGCCGCTGCCGGTGGGGCCGGTGACAAGGATGATACCATTAGGGAGTTCAATCCCTTGCTTGATATGGTCGAACATCTCATGGTCCATCCCCAGCTGGTCGAGCCTGAGCAGGTTGCGGCTTTTATCCAGCAGCCGCATGACTACCCGCTCGCCGAAAGTGGTGGGGATGACGCTGACGCGGACATCGATCTCGCGGCCCGCGGCCTTGATACTGATGCGCCCATCCTGCGGCAGCCGCTTTTCGGCAATATCGAGACCCGCCATGATCTTTACGCGGCTGATGAGCTGCGCGTGGATGCGGCGCGGAGGTTTCAGCACGGTGTACAGGATACCGTCCACGCGCAAGCGAGCCGCCAGTGAATCGGCAAAGACCTCGATGTGCACATCGGACGCTTTTTCCTTGATGGCCTGTTGTAGCAGCGAGTTGAGCAGCCGCACGATGGGGGCTTCTTCGTCGGTATCGAGTATGTCGGCCGATCCTTCCAACTGGTGCGCGATGCTTTCGAGGTCGTTTTCTCCGCCGACTTCGCCCAACATGTCCTCCGCGGTGCCAGCGGTGATTTCGTAGGCGCGGTTGATGAATTCCGCCACCAGTTCGGGCGCGGCAACCCGTATTTCAACCGGCTGGCCGAGCAGGGCGCGCAGATCGGCCAGCGCGTGGTGGTTCAGCGGTTTTGCGGTGAGAACGGTCACCGTGCCGTCCACGCTGGCCACCGGCGCCAACTCGTTTTTTTTGGCGAAGCCGATGGGGACCTTGCGTACCAAGGGGGCGGAATCCTCCACCGGCGGCAGTGATTCGACATAGGTGAATCCAAGCCGGAGGCTCAGTTCCTTCAGCTTTTCCATAGTCCCTTTCGCCAATTAATAAATGCCGGTATGGACATTCGCCACTTTGACCGGTTGGGGATCATGCGCCCCGGCGGCAGGCGGAACGTCTTTTGGCGATAATTCCGTCCTCGGTTCGGGCGCCTTATCGGGGGGCGTCTCCTCCGGCGTGCCGGGCGTGGAGGGGGCGTTCAATTCATCCCGCATCTTGTCCATCTCGTGTTTTTCCTCAAGCAGCGGTGATTCGGTGCCTTCCATACGCTTCTGCCGCGTGGTGGTAATGCGTTCCATATCCGCCACGGTCTTGATGATATGCGGCGTGAGGAAGATCATCAGGTTGGTTTTGGTGCGCTGCTTGCTTTTAGTTTTAAAGAGCCAGCCAAGCAGGGGGATATCTCCCAGCAGCGGAACCTTGTTTTCGACCTCCTGGATATTCTCCTGCATAAGGCCGCCGATGACGACGTTTTGGCTGTCCTTCACCACGACGACGGTTTTGGCGTTGCGCTTGAACGTGATGATGTCTTTCGCTTTGTCGAGTTGCGTGGGCGCTATGCTGGAAATTTCCTGGAAGATGTTGAGTTTCACGAAATCCGATTCGCTGATCTGCGGTTTCACTTTCAGGGTAATACCGATGTCCTGCCGCTCTATGTTTTCGATGGGGGTGGCGCCGGTGGTTTGCGCGGTGCTTTTGACGAACGGCACGTTGCTGCCGACAAATATCTCCGCTTCCTCGTTATCGGTGGTGAGGATGTTGGGCGTGGAGAGGATGTTCACATCGGTATCCGTGCGCAGGGCGTGCATGAGCGCGCCGACGTTGGCGAATGTTTTACCGCCGAAGTTGATGGTGCCGTCCACCACACCGACCACCAGGCCTTGGCCGGCCATACCGGTCACGGGGTTTTCGGCCACGTTGTTGATGGTGCCGAAGTTGGTGCCGCCGATTCCCTGTACGCCGGGCTTGCTGACATCCGAAGTCGCCCGCCATTCAACGCCGAACTTCGAGCTTTTATCCGCTTGCACCTCAAAAATGAGCGCTTCGACGAAAACCTGCTTGCGCGGAATATCCAGTTTGGCGATTACCCGTTTCACGGTTTCAAACTGCTCCGGCGAGCCGGTGACGATAAGCGAGTTGGTCGCCTTATCGGCGGTGACGAAAACCGTGTCCTGTCCCGGCTGTTGCCCCGGTTGGGGAGCGGCCTTTTTTTCGGCTTGCAGTATCTGGTTCACAACTTTGGCCATGTCTTCCGCGCTGGCGTTATTGAGGTATACGACGTTGATCTCATGGCGTCCCGGGGGGCTTTCCACATCGAGTTGCGCGGTGAGGCGTTTCACCTTGGTAACAAAAAATTCGTTCCCCAGCACCACAAGGGCGTTCAGCCGCTCGTCGGCGATCACCGTTTGCGGTTCCTGTCCGGCCGGCGTGGGGGCCGTGCCCGGCCCTTTGCCCATCAGGTTGTTCACCTTGGCGGCGGCATCTTTCGCCGAAGCATGCTTAAGCGGCAGAACGGTGATCGATGCCTCGCGTCCTTCCACATCAAGGCGCGTCACGATTTCCCCCAGCCGTTTGAGGTTCGATTCCATGTCCACAATGATGAGGGTATTCGACTGGGCGTAAGCGGCGATATAGCTGGTGGGGGGGATGAGGGGCCGCAGGGTATTCACCATGTTGTCGGCACCCACATATTTCAGCGGGATAAGCTGGGTAATCATGTTGTCGCGTATCTCGGGAGCCAGTTCCGCGCCGCGTGTGCCGGTGCCACCCATCAGGCGGGCCTGGGTAATCGGCACTATTTTTATCACGCCGCCCGACGGCACCGCGGCATAGCCGTATACTTCGAGGATCGATTCAAAGACTTTGTATGCTTCTTCTTTGCTTACTTTGCGGGGGGAGAGTATCGTCACCTTCCCCTGCACCTTGGCGTCCACGATGAAGTTCTTGCCGGTCATTTCGGAAATGTATTTCACCACCATCGTTATGTCGGCGTTCGAGAAATTCATCGAAATCCCGTCTTCGGCGGCATGGGCCGTGGCAAGCCACAACAGGCCCGTGGCAAAAAGCAGGGCGGCAAGGTATCGTTTCATTCCGTATTCCTTATTTTATTGAACGTCGACGGTTAAGGTTTTGCTCTGGTTGTTGCGCATCACATCTATCACGAAGTGATTGTCGTTCTTGAGGGCGTTGAAGAGATCGAGGCCACCTTCCATTGAAGTGAGCGCCTGGCCATTGACCCGTTGCACCACATCCTGGTTTTTCAGCCCAATCTTGTCGTAAAGGCTGTCTTTCACGATCTCAAAAAGCTGGAAACCGTTGATGGAGCCATCGGGCGCCGCATTCGGCACGGCGCGGATGTTGGTCAACAGCTCGTTCATGTTCGACTTCTGTGTTTCAAAAAAACGCTTGTCCATCACTATCTGGTTGTCTCCCAGCATCGATACCTGCGTTCCTGCGGGGAGTCCCCCAAACGATTGCCGCCCCTTTTCGCCGGCTGCGGGAATATCGCCAAAATTAATGGGGATGCGCTCCAACCTGCCGGTATTGCTCACAATCACCTCGTACCGGCTGATCTGGGTGATGAAGGCGCCTTTCAGAAGGGAATCGTTGATACGGTAAAGGTTCTGTTCCTTGGCGCCAGCCTCCAGAATCGCCGCGCTATCCTTTGGGTTATGGGAAAGGATCGTTCCCACCAGTTTGTAGGGGAGTGAAGAGAGCGGTATCTCGCCGGCGACTGTCCCTGGACTCTGTTGGGCCAACGGATAGAAGAGGTTCCGGTGTTTGATGGCGGAATAATCGGCTACGGGGGCGCTCATCATGCCGGCGTTTGGTTTTGGCGCGGAGTAGGTGGGCAAGGAAACCATTTTCGCTGAGATGACCTGGCCTGCCCACAGGGTGAGCGTCCAAACAAGAATTGCAACAGCAGCTATATTAATCAATAGCATGGCGTTGCCTTCTTTTAAAGACCTTATGAATGCAAATCTCATCGTTACCATATTAGACGGACAAAGTTTGAATGTATCGGCGTAACCGAAACTAAAATGTGCACTTCTAATTAAAAATTCAGCTCAAGGGGATGTTTTTTGGGATTATTGAGCGTTGTTAACCTGCGTCTGCCGATTAAATAACGATGCGCATGCCATCGCGGGCGGCGATGACGATGCCGTCGAAGAAGCGGGCCGCGCGTTGCTCCAGATCAGACGTATCGTTTTCCGGATAGATGTGCGTGAGAATGAGGGTCTTTACCGCCGCTTTTTTAGCCACCGCCGCCGCTTCACTGGTGGTGGCGTGCCCCGCGATGGGGCTGTCGTCCGGGCGCGAGCATTCCATCAGCAAAGCTTCGCAGTTCAGCGCCAGCTTGATGATGTTGCTGCACGGGGCTGTATCGCCGGAGCAGGCTAGCGTTTTGCCGTTGCCGTTGTCAAAACGGTAGCCGATGGCGGCGATGGGATGCTCCACCGGGATAGTGTTCACTTTCACCGAGTCGATCATAAACTCGGCGGTTGCGTGATCGCGCAGATGCATAGGCCAATTCGAGGGGCGTATTTGGTCGCCGTATGCATCCGATAGCTTGCCCACGAAATCGATAAACCCCGCCGGACCATGCAGAGTGAGTTCTTGACGCGGGGCCGCGAGGCCGTATTTCATGCCGAAGAGGAGCGCCGGCAGGTCGCCACAGTGGTCGACGTGGGTATGGGTGATGAAGATGTCGGTTATGTCGGCCAGGCTGGTGCCGTTCTTCGCAAGCGCGCGCAATGTGCCGGGGCCGGCATCCACCAGAAAGGTTTTGCCGTTGAGCCGGAGAAGATACCCTGCACAACCGCGCTCCATCGCAGGCGTTGACGTGCCGGAACCGAGAATCCGTAACTCCATGCGCCTATGCTAGCGCGATTGTCAAAAGAATGAAAGGAGGTGGAAATCTGGACGGGGGGCAAAGCCCGGCACAAAAACCAAACAGCGATCAATACGGGGCGACGGAAATTTTTTTCAGGCCGTCGTTGATGATCTCTTTCGTCATGTCGCCCATATAGGTATGTTGAATGACTCCATTGCGGTCGACGAAATACGAGGTGGGGAGGCCGAACATCTGGTAATCGCGGCCCACATCCCCTTTTTCATCAAGCAGGACTTCCATGGTGTAGTTGTTCTTCTTGATAAAGGTGGCAACGGCTTCGCCCGGCTCTTTGTAGTTGATCTCCAGCAAGGTAAGCACATCTTTGCGGGCATTTTGGAGGTTTTGCAGTTCGGGCAGTTCCGCCACGCAGGGGGCGCACCACGTGGCCCAGATGTTGATGAGGAGCGGCTTCCCCTTGTAATCCGCCAGCGATACCTGTTTGCCCGCGAGGTTGGTCAATGCGAACGCGGGGGCGGGCTGCGGTTTCGGTTCGGGGGCGGCCTTCATTTCTTCTTTTTTGCAGGCATAAACCGGGAGGAGGGCGCAGAGGAGCAGGAGGATAAGCAGTTTTTTCATTTTGATGTCTCTTTGGAAGCGGAAACGGCAGGCGCGTTTTTCAGTTCATCGGGATATTTCAAATCCCTGTCCCATTTATACGTGCGTGTCGCCGATCCGCCGATTCCCTTTATTGCGAGTTCAAGCCACGTTGCCTCCGGCTTTGCCACGAGCGGATTCGACTTGTCGAACCGGACGATCCCCTCGTAGTGATGCTTGTCGGCGGTCTGGAACCGGAGCCTCCACGGCGGTGTGGTGGGGATAACGCCCAGCGGCGTACGCAATTCGGTGATCTTGTCGAGGTCTGAAAGGGCGATCTCCCCTTCATGCACCGTGAAGTTGATTAGGTAGACGTGGTGATGGGCGACATCATACTCGTCAATGAGATGCTCGGCCCCGATGGAGATAAGGTATTCACGCGAGACGTAGATCACATCGCAGTAAATATCCCCTTGCCCCATGTCGTTGCGCCAGACGGTGTTATGCACCTGCTTGCGGACTTCGTAGGTGAAGCGGGATTTTGTTTTAGGGTACTTTTCATCGAGGTGGCGAATGATCGTTTCCGCCTCGTTGCCGGTGATGTCGACATTCTCCTTGACGCGCATCCGCTCGACCAGCTGGAACCAGCCGCCGGAGGGGAGGACGACGGTGATCATGGCCGATTCGCCGTGGCATTTACGGTAACATTTGCCCTGATACAAACGGGTGATTTCATCCGGGGTGAGGACAGAGATCAGGTTGCGTCTGAACAGTTGCAGGCGGATAGTGCTCTTAAGTGAATCCAGGTCGGTGCTTAATCCATCGCCGCTGCGGTAGAGGGTGAAGACCGCCGCGCCCGCGAGCAGGGCCAGGAATACAAGGATGCCCACCGCCCACAAGGCGGCCTTTTTAAAAAGGTTTTTCATTATTTGGGATTATAAACGCAACGGAACCCGTAATCGTTGAATTTTCTTCCACCGCCATCCGGCAGGCGGGTGGATACGCGGAGGCTTTCGCTGGGGCTGACCCACGAACCCCCTTTGAGCAATCTCAGCTGTTTTGCTTCGTCATACCAGCCATCCACCCATTCCCACGCGTTGCCGGCCATATCATAAACTCCGAAGGGGCTTTTGCCCGTTTCGAAGGATCCGGCGGGTCGGGTGCCGCCCAGCTCGTTTTCGCCGGACGATTCGGCTTCATACGATCCGGCCTTCATTTTACCGGCATCCGCCGAATCCATGTAGACCGTGTTTTTAGGATTGAATTCGTTTCCCCACGGGTAGACGGCCGCAGTGTCGCCGCGGGCGGCGCGTACCCATTCCGCTTCCGTCGGCAACCGCCCTCCCACGGCGTGGCAGAAGTCGTTGGCTTCTTTCCAGAGGACATTGACTACAGGATGGGCGGCCAAGTTGGGGGGAAATGTGTGATCCTTTACGATTTCCTTGTACCGCGTGTTGGTTACTTCATATACGTCTATCTCAAACGCGCCAGTCTCGGTTTTAGTGGCGGGGGCCTCGTCAGCGTACCATTCCGGTTTTGCGTCTTTGGCCGTTATCAGTTTCTTAAGCGTTTCCTTGTCGGTGCCGAGGATGACCGCCCCTTTGGGGATAAGCACGCGGGCCGAAGGTTCGGCGCACCATGCCGATAGGGGCAGATAGAGCGCCAGCAGCGGCGCGAGGGCCAATGAGGTTACTTTCATTTTTTCCTCATGGAGATGATTTTTTCATAGACGGTCAACAGTATCAGGTACAAAAGCGATGTCCAGACAAGCACTATCACGCCGAACAGCGCCATCTCTCCGGCCGGGTAGCCTCCCCGCGTAACCTGATACCACTTTCCCGCCACACGTTGCGCGGGGGTTAGAAGGGCCTCTCTGCCGAACCTTTTGTAGAAATACGAAACGATATCTTCTTTGCTGAGGCCCGCCTTCAGTTTCTCGCCAATGAGGTTTTTCCACGAGAGGCCGCAACTCATATGGCAATCCTCCAGCACCATCGGGCATTCGCAGGGGCAGGCCAGCCAATGGGAAACGCCCGGAACGGTGTGGTCGGAGGCGGAGGTGAGAAAGATATATTTCCCGCTCATGTAAGTAAGCGTCAGGATGAGGGAAATTCCGAAAAGCGCCGCTTTCATGCCTGTCCGCCCTGTTTTGCCGATTTCCGTCTCCTGATGAACAGCAGGGCCGCGATTCCCGCGATTCCAGCCGCCAAAATGATGGCCGAGGTGTGGCCGCGGAATATGTGGGTTTCCGACATGGCGGTGTATTTTGCGTCCACCGAGGGTTTATCGTCCGCTTTGAAATACGTGATGCGGAACGTTTTCCGTTCCCCTTTAGTAACGTCTTTCAACTCGTAACGGTAGTTCTGGTATCCTTCTTTTTCAAATTCTTTACCGCCAGCCGGATCGATAGTGAACCGTTCGGCCCGGTAAGGCTGCTGTATCACGACCGACAGATTTTTGATGTCGTATGCCGCTTCGATGGTGTAGGTAAAATCCCTTTCCGAGTTCGGTTTTGCCTTGAAAGGGGCGAATTGAAAGTCGATAAAAAAATCGGAGTAGGGGAGTTTTACATTAAGCAGGTTTTTGCCATCGCCCGGCTTGATTTCAAACAGCTGGCAAAAGTGCTGCCCGCCCGGCGAGAGCGAGCAGACATCGGTAAGTTTGGTAACTCCTTGCGGCAGGTAGAAAAGAACCTCGCGGGGAAACGCTTCGCGGTTGAGGAACTTTCCCTCGTTGATCACCAATACCGAGGTGGAATCGTATTCCGGCATCAGGCTCACCTTCATCGATCCGATGGCAATTTCCTTGCCGCCAGATGGCTGTGGCGCATCAGCGGGCATTGCTGCTTGGGGACTAACCATGTTGTGCCCGGAGTGATCCTCGGCGGCGAGCGCCGGAGCCACGCCTGAGACGGCTATCCAGAGAGCCAGAAGAAGCGGCGCGGCGGCGTTTTTGTTATTTCCCATGATCCATATGCTCGTGTTGGGAATTATCCGTTTGGGTATGTTCCATTTCGGCGGGAGCCTGTTCCTGTGCCTGAGGAGCGGGGTGATCGTGGTGGCTGTGCCCCGATCCATCTTCGGCGGCCGGAACAAATCCCTCGACCAAAAAACTCTTATAGATCGTCATTTTGTCGGTGAGCATAAGCAACGCGACCGCCAGCAACAGGACGCCACATCCCCGCTTGAGGTAGAGCCGGATGTTGGCCGATTTCGCTTTTGAGGCGAATACCGCCAGCGGAACGCCGACGAGAAGAATGGCGGTTGAAATGCCAAGTGTGTAGAGAATAAGGAGGATGCCGCCCCAGATCACATTATCCGGCGAGGTGTTGATATTGTAAATTACGGTGAGGGTGGGGGTGACGCACGGTTTGTATGCCACCGCCAGCGACGCCCCTAAAAGCGCGCCGAAACCGGTCAGCAGGGCTTTCATTTTTGATCCAGGAAGCTTGTCGAGGGTGAGCAGCCCGATGAAGTAAAGGGCGATCAGGCCGATAACGACGCCGCCGAACTGGTTTAACAGATCCATGTATCTGAACAGAATTTTGCTGACGGGGGTTGTGACCATACCTATAGCGGTAAACACGGCAATAAACCCGCCGAGCACCGAAACGGCACTGAGGGTCAGCGGCTGCCAGTCCGTTTTTTCCGGGGCCGGATTCCCTTCGCGGATCGTTGATGCGGCAATGAAAGCGATGATGAAGGGAACTATCTGCATCAGGCAAAACACCCAGATCGAAAAAAAACTGTGGAAGCCGCCGAAAAAAGCGCCGAATGCCGTCATGCGCTTTTCCCCACCAAGACATCATGTTTAATAAAGTGCATTTTCCCTATTCTCCTAAAATCCGGCAAAAAAAGCGCTTCGCTTGTCCGGAAGGGTTAATCTGCCAGTTCACCCAACCACGCCGCCCGTGATTGCGTCTATTCCTTTTTGAATTGCTTCGTATTTTTCTATTTTCCCGATGAATATCCATCTCACCACGCCATTGGCATCGACGAACAACGTGGTGGGGGTAGTCCGTATCCCCAGCATGGCCGCCACATCGTTGCCGCCTGAGACCCCCACGGGGGAGGCCATGTCATGTTTCTTGGTGAATTTTTCAATCTCGGAGGCACTGTCCTGTATGCCCACACTGAATAGGGCCATACCGTTTTGGGCGTTGTCCGCCACCGCTTTTTTCACGTAACCGATGGAGGCGTGCGAGCAGGGGCACCAGTTGGCAAAAAAGTAATAGATGACCGGCTTCCCCTTAAAGGAGGCGGACGAGACCGCGCTTCCATCCGCCTGTTTCACGGAAAACTCAGGCAAGGGGGTTCCCAGCTTTATCAGCTCGGCGGAGTTTTTACGCGATTCGAAAAAGTTCACGGCTCCGTTCAGGCATATCGCGAGGGCCGCGAGCAGTATGATGAGATTCCGCCGCTTTGCTTTGCCGGTGGTATCCTGCGTAACCGCCGTTCCGTTTTCGGTCATGTTTCTCGACTTTCCTGACAACCGGACGCGCCGGGTTATTTGTTATCTTTGTGCTCCGAGTGTTGGGAATGGTCGTGTGCCCCTTCCGCCACCGGTTGTTTGGCCGTGCCCTCGGCACCCATCTTGGAATGGTCGTGCATTGAATGGTCGTGCGCGCCGCCTGCCGCCGGTTGTTCAGCCGCGACCTCGGGGCCTTTTTCCATGGTTTTTTTCATATCGGCCATATAGCCTACTTTCAGGTCTTCCCGTCCCATCAGGGCCATTTCTATCGGCCTCTTTTCAATGGGCGTCAGATAAAGCTTTTTCAAAAACTCGTATGGCCCGATGAGCTTCAGCATATCCTCCTGCCTGAAGTCTTTTTCCCAATTGCCGATTATCGCGTTCCATACCTGCACGATGGCGACAGCCTGGACCTCAGTGATGTTTTCAACCTTCAGTCCGGGTTTGGAAACTTTGTAGTTATCGATAAATGATTGCATATGCGGAACGACGGCGATGAATGGAGGCCCGCACCGTTCACAATACTTTTTTATCCGTTCGTCGGTGTGGCATTGGGTGCATATGCGTTTAGCCAATGCGTAGGCTTCCGCAGGCTCATATGCCACCATGCCACTGGCCTTGGCTTCGCTGATAAGGTATTGCCCCACAGGGTTCGGAACAAAGAGCACTCCCGCCGAGGCGATGCAGAGAACAGCTAATACGATCACCACTATTGTCAGTTTCTTTTTCATGTCATGCCTCTTTCACTTTTTCAAAGCAACAACGTGCCATGCCATTGCTTACACTTTTTGTGCCATTTGCCGGTTGTGAATGGCCTTTTGATTCCGGAGAGATTGTCTCAGAGGTTTATCAACAGGCATTTCCTTCGATTATCCATTTTTTAATTATACATCCAATGGCGATTATAGGGAAGGTATTTTGGATGCAAGTTATTGCTAAAGCCAAGATATTCAAGGCGATACTTGAATCGATGCCAATGATAAATTCAGATGCGGATAATTAGGCCCATCAGTCTTTAGGGTTTGCTTATAAACTTTGAAAAGGGCATTTTCGACATGGCCTCTTCAATGGCTTCTTCCGTAATCATTTTATACCCGTGTTCGCGGGCATATTTTTCAACCGCTTCCTTGGCCATCGGGCGGAACGGGGAGGGAGCTTTGTTCAGCCGTTCCCGCGCGCCTTCGGTCCAGCCCATTGTTTTCGAGTCGTCGGTGAAGAACGACTTGAACTTCTTGATGATGGCTTCGTTTTTTCCATCGCGGCTGTTGAGGAAATCCACGATGCCGCTTATCGTTTCAACCTTGCCGGGGAGCTTGGCGAATTTTTCCTTGGCGGTGTTCCACGATTTCATATCGATATCTTCGTAGCCGAATTTCTGCATCCGCTTGGTGACCAGCATCATCGATTCGTCCCTGATCTCGCTAAGGAATTCAGTGGTGATCCTTTTCTTACCGCGCTCCTTTGCCCGTTTTTGCATCAGCTTGAAGATGCCGGGACGGACGAAATCGGGGGCGTTCTGGGGGCGCTGTTTGGCATCGTCATCCCAAGGGATGCCGCCGGTCTCTTCTTCCTGCTTCGGTTTATCGGCTCCGGGAATGCGCGCTCTGCCGAACCGGTCGGCGGGGGCCGCCGCTTTGAGGACTTCGGTGGTTATTTCCTTAATGTCCCGCTCCTTTGCGTATTTTTCGGTGGCCAGGCGGACAATTGATTGGGCGAAGACCGGTATTTTACGCAGAAAAGCATCCGCCTCTTCAGTCCAGGGGATGCTGCTTTCGGAGCCGCCGCCGAACTTGGCGAACGTATCGATGCTGGTGATCGCCTCTTCCTGCGTCTCCGGCTCGTATATGCACCAGTTGTCTTCACCCATGTCGTTTCCGTTCGTGGCGAAGGCGCGCGCGCGGCAGCCGCCGCAGATGAGGCGGTATTTGCAGAGACCGCACTTTCCTTCGTAAACCGGATCGCGGTATTTGGCAAATACCGGGGAATCGTTCCAAATGTCCGTGAAGCTTTTGGATATGATGTCTCCCGCCGATACATCCATATAAGGGCAGGGGGTGACGTTGCCGGCCGGGTCTATACGGCAGTACTGCGTTCCCGCCCGGCACGCCGCGATGTAGGTGGAAAGAAGCGGGTGTTCGGGGTTTTGTTGGTGCAATATCCGCTTGAAGTGCGGCGCGCATTTAGGGCGTACCATCATGCCCGAATAGCTGTTCTGGATGGAGGTGGCCCAGCGCAGGGTTTCTTCATACTCTTGCGGGGTGATGTCGGTCATTTTCTGGCCCCGTCCGGTGCAGACAAGGAAGAAAATATTAAACGCCGCCGCGCCGATCTTGTGCGCCCAGGCGGCGATGGCGGGAAGCTCGTTAAGATTGCCGCGGGTGGGGGTGGTTTGCACCTGTATCTCAAGGCCGGCCTCGCGCGCCGCGGCAAGGCCGGCGATGGATTCTTGAAGCGAACCGGCACGTCCCCTGAAGAGATCGTGGCTTTTTTCCTCAAGCGAATCGATGCTTACCCCGACGCCTGAAACGCCGGCTTCTTTAAGTTTTTTAGCCGTTTTGGGGGTGAGAAGCGTTCCGTTCGTGCCTAGGACGACCACGAACCCCAGGCTTGCCGCCTTGGCGCAAATGTCGAAAATGTCAGGGCGGGCCAGCGGTTCGCCGCCGGTGAAAATGAGAACCGCGCCGCTGTTGATCTTGGCTATGTCGGCGAGGGTTTCAACTATTTTTCCGGTGGAAAGCTCCTCAGGCACGCCTTGCTGGCGCATCCCCGCGTCGATATAGCAGTGCTCGCATGCGAGGTTGCAGCGCGATGTGATATTCCACGAGATGACGAACGGGACAAAGCTCACAACCTTACATTCCCATCTTTTTTCTGGCTTCGAGCATCATCTCCAGGGTTATTTTGGTTTTTCCTTCCTTGCGGGCGTTGGTTTCCATGTGTCCCCGTACCAGATTCCTCACGAATCCGGGAACGCGGTTGAGCATCTCAAGTGCTTCCGCGGTCCATTCGACCTCTGGCCCCTTTTCTTCCACCGGCTCCGGATTGGCCTTCCTGCTGACCAAGAGCACGTTGCAGGGGGCGTGCCTGAAGAGAAACTCAGAATTGGATCCGATATCAAGCCCCTCGTCGTAATGAACCCCCACTTTGCCCAGCATGAGGAGCGCGATGTCTTTCCCTTCAAGCCAGTTGACGATGGCGTCGAACGGCTTGCCGGAAAGAACTTCCGATTTTACCGAGTGGCCGTTGGTAAGCCCTTCGCGCGTGGCCATCTCCATGGCGCGGTTGAGGTGGTCGCGGTAGATTTTTTCAAGGCCGGAGTCGATGATCTCCTCGTGCAGTTTTTCCTGATCCTTGAACTTGAATACTTTCCCCGCCTCTTCGGAAAGAACTTTGGCGATATTGTGGAATACGCGGTAGTGGAATTCCGGATCGAAAACGGCGAGGGCCGTCACCTTACAGCCGAACCGCTTTGAAAAATCGATGGCCGTCTGCATGGCGGCGTATGATTGCTGGCTGCCATCAATGCCCACGACGATATGGGCGCCTTTCAAGGTTTTGCCGTTCTTTGCTATCAACACATCGGTATTCACCCGCCGCGTGACCCGCTCGCACACGCTGCCAACCTGGCTTGATTTCACCTCTCCCAGCCCGCGTATGCCGAGGGTGACGAGGTCGTATGAGTTGGTTTCAATCTCCTTCACCAGGCTGGAATAGTTTTTGCCTTCCATGACCCGTCGTTTGTTCGGTACCCCTTTTTCATCGCAGCGCGTCTGAAATACATCCAAGTACGAGTCGGAGATTATCCCCAGTCCTTTTTCTATCAGTTGACCATGTATGTCTCTCTGCCGCTGCAACTCTTCGGGAGCCTGATACCGTTCAGGTAAACCCGGCTCCATCTGAATGAACCGTTCTTCGTGCAGACGCGCCGCGTAGGAGTGCGTTCCATACACGGTCGAGCCAAGTTCGTTCGCCAGCTCAATCGCCCGGTCCAAGCCCCAAAGCGAATAGTCCGAATTATCAAGAAGCGCCAATATGTTTTTATACATCGTTCTGTCCTGCTCCTGTTGCGCACATGCCTTTCAGTTTTAAAAAAATATCCGCGAAATCATACCTTAAGGGGTGCAACAGTTCAAGTGCCGTGTGAATGACGAAAATCTCCTTCATTTGCAGAGGCCACCAATAATACCCCCTAACCACCAGAATATTGATAGGCCAATGGGTTACGGTGTTGCAATAAGCATACCCCAGACTTGAGGGCTGTTTCTGCCGGAGGGACGCGAAATTTGGCGACGGCTGGCTACATTTAAAAAAAATAACCATTAAGGGGGGCTTTTTCCCGCAACGGCCCGGCCCAATATGACAAGGACAAATCAGAAGGGCATTATCACTTTATGCACATGGAACATTTCATTAAGGCCGGAATTATGGCGTTTTTTCCCCATACAGCCGTTTCAGCCGGGCGCGATACCCCTCGGCATCGCCGTATTCCTCGAACTCCGCGTAGAGCAAATGGGCTTCCCGTATCCGCCGGGCGTGCTTGATGGGGCACCAATAGTTTTCCGTGCGGGCGCCTATTTCGCGGGCATAGGCGATGAGGCCGTTTGCATAACCGCAAAAAACGCAATTGAACCTCTCGAAGATATTCAGGTAGTGCAGGTAATGGCGGTCTATGACGATGAATGCGCCGCGCGGCACCTTTTTAATGCCATAGACCGGGAAGCATACGATTTGGTAAACAGTCAGGGATAGATCGAGAAGCACCAAGGGGATGATCATCGAGTAGATAAACGGGGAGACCAACAAAATAGGCAGGTGGGCATTCAGGATGAATTGCCATACATTCTGCCGCAGCCGCCGGTGATATGCGGCGACATCCTGTTCAAAGATGACCCTCCGTTTTTCCACGGTATAGCGGAACCGCGTGGCCAGTTGCGCCATCTCAAGATGCAGTTCGTCTTGCAGGTCGTTAATTTTCCGGAGAAGCAATTCGATCCGTTCGTTCATGAAAGTCTCCCCGGCCTTGCCCAGCCGTTGTAGAGGGTGAAGGGATGTGGAAAAGCGCCCATTTCATGGCGGCGCCATGTTCATTCAGAATACCGTATTGGCCCTGGTTTGTCCGTTTTTAAAAGATCAGAAACTTAAGGCCGGCAATTACCAGTACTGCCGCAAGAATCCGGCGAAGCGTGACGTTGGAAAAGCGGCGGCTTCCATAGCCGGAACCGATAAGCCCTCCGGCGATAGCCGCAACCGACCACATCAGGAGAGAGGGGATGGGAGGGAGCGTGCTGATCCTGGATAGATGTCCGCCGATACCGGAAATGGAATTCACCAAAATGAACGCGGCCGAAATCCCGGCGGTCTGCCGCGGATCCGCCCATCCAATCAAGAGGAGCAGGGGACTTAAAAAAATTCCGCCGCCGATGCCCGTAAGGCCCGATAGCAGGCCGATGCCGGAGCCGAGGAGGAGCGCCAGAAAAATCGGTACCCGCTTTATTTCGGAGGGGGGCTGTTTTATCGAGCTGCGAAAAAGCTGGAGTGCGGCGAACAACAGAACAATCCCGACTATGGGCCGGTAAATGTTGGCAGGAAGGAAGAGCACCCCTCCCAAATAGGCGAACGGCACCGATGCCGCCGCGAAGGGGAGGAACAGTTTCCATGAGAAGCAGCCGGCCCGGTAAAACCGTACCGTTCCAATGGCGGAAACAAGGATGTTGATAACGAGGGCGGACGGCTTCATTATGGCAGGCGCAAAACCGGCCAGCGCCATCACCGCCAAGTATCCCGATGCCCCGCCGTGTCCCACCGATGAATAGAGCGCTGCCGTCAGAAAAAATAGGAGGGAGACAACTGTCTCGGATGTCTGCATGCGTACCTTTATACCACCAAGCGGGTCAGCTAAGGAGATGGTTTATGGCGCGGATCAAGGGGAGGAAAAGAAGTAACGCTACTTCACCAGCAGGTCGAAGGCATCGGAGACCGCTTTGCCGGCGAGGGGGGATTCCATCCACTCGTCGGTGCGCTTCTTGATCACGGCGCGGAGGTTTTTTCCCACCGGGCCGCCGTTCACGCGGATGCGGGCGGCGGGGGAGAGCGCCGCGCCGGGGAGCACATCGCGCATCCAAAAAACGGCATCGGCATTCGCCGCCACCGGCGTTTCGGTAACGATAATGGTGCGCGTTTTTTTAGCAAGCTTCAGCGTGGCGGGGGATTCCGCGCCGGTGAGGAAGACCGCGCTCGTTGCTTTGATCAGCCGTTTCTCCAGCGCGGCGTGGCTTATGCCGCCGTCTTCGGCGGGGAGCAGCGTCACGCACAGGCCGTATTTCTTCAGCCGCTCCAGCAGCCAGCTTGGGCTCTTTTTTCCGGCGATCACCGCATTGCCGCGCCCCACGCCGCAGGCGCGCAACAGCAGATCGAATGCTTCCCCCGCGCGGATGAAATCGAACACCTTTTCCGGAGCCGGACGCAAAACAGCAACGCGTCGCGCTCCGCCGGCCAGTATGCGGGCTGATTCCTTCATCCGGACGATGTTGAAAAATTCGCCGGTGCTATAGTTCTTCTTCACATCGCGGTTCACCCACGAGGTTACCTCGCGTATGCCATCCACTATGGAATGCGTGGCTTTAAATCCGAGCACACGTATGATCTTGGAAAAGTCGACGTGATAGTTGCGCCGGTCGGCATCGGCCGGGGCTACTTCCACTTCCGCCCCCACCTCTTTACTCACGATGCGGGCAAGATCGACAATCTTTATGTTGTTGCCGTTGCTTCCCACGTTGAACGCCTGGCAAAACACCTTTTCATGCTTCGCTTCCAGCGCCAGACGGAATGCCGCCGCCGCGTCGCTCACGTGCAGGAAGGGCCGCCACTGCTGTCCGCCCCCCAACACAAAAATTTTGCCGCGAGTGACGGCGTGGAGCGTCATCTGGTTCACCGCCAAGTCGAAACGCATCCGGGGTGCGAGGCCGAAGATGGTGGCCTGCCGCAAATAAACGGGGCAGAAAGAGCCATCCGCCATGGCGGTAAGCTCTGTTTCGGTTTTAAGTTTTAGCTTCGCGTAAAGCGATACCGGATTGCAGGGGGAGTTTTCGCCCAACACCTTGCCATCGCCGTAGCCGTAGACCGAGCAGGAGGAGGCGAAGATGAACCGGCCGCAGCCCGCCGCTTTCGCCGCCGCCGCCAGCCGCATCGCCGCTTCGTGATTGATCGCCACCGACCAGGCGGGATCGAGATCGCACGACGGATCGTTGGAAAGCGAGGCGAGGTGGATCACCGACATTCCGGGCTTTAAAAGACGGGCGATTTTTTTTGTATCGCGAATATCACCGCGCGCGATGGAAAGGCCGGGGCGGTTTTTCAGGTGCGCCACCGGTTTGGGGCCGAACAGGAAACGGTCATATAGAATCACGCCGTAACCGGCATCGAGCAGCTGTTCACAGAGCGCCGCGCCGATGTATCCCGCGCCGCCGGTGACCAGTACTTTGTTTGTTTTAGCCATGTATGGATTAAGGGTATCAAAATCGGGGTGAAAAGGTAACCGGGATGGTGAAAATATCTGCATGGGACTTAGCATGATACCAATCTTATCGGACGGAAAAAGCGGCTCTTGAGCGCGATCTTAGGCTTTAAATAGACCTCGTTGGGCTACAGAGGCGAGGGGCTTGCGGCCGTTCGGATTTTCCATCTCCCGCAGATCGGCGGGGAGGGAGGCTGGATCGCCGTAGCGGCCGATGGCAATGGCGCAGACGGCTTCGTAATCCTCCTGCGGCACCCCCAGCAGGCTGTATGCGGACTCTTTGCTAAAGCCCGCC
>JAHFEJ010000046.1:19537-23412 GCA_023248535.1 Nitrospinales bacterium
TATAGTCCCAGAAGCCGGGCTTGCACGGTAAGCGACATCCAGGCCGCGCCGCAATCAAAAACGGCCCAGCCGTTAGGCTTGTTGTTATGCGCAAAGCGGCGGCGGGCGAAGAGGATGGCAAGTACCGGCGCGTTTTTACACCATACGCGGTTCCCCTCGGCGAGGATTTCCATATAGGTGGCGCGCGTTTCCGGGGTATCGGCATACATGAAGAGCCACGGCTGCTCATTAAAACACGAGGGGGACCACCGGGCGGCCTCGAAGAGCGTTTGTAGGGTCTCTTGCGGGATGGGGGGGGATGGATCAAGGGCACGGGGCGACCAGCGGTTTATGAAGAGTTTATCGACTGCCGCTTCTGGAACGCGTTTGTTATCAGGCTCTTTTCCCATAGCTCCTCCCGATGTTTGTGGAAAGCCAATCTATGATAGCAAAAGAAAGGGGAAACTGCCAATTAACCAATTGAAATATAAAGATTGGCGCTTTGGTTTTGATTGGGGAGTGATTTCAAAAATCGAATAGGTAAATTATAGCATGAAAAGCTTCCGCCGCAACAACTATTTTTAATAACAATAAATCCATATAACGTATTGTAATGTAAATATATATGTGGGATTCGGCTGTGATCTGAAAAACTGGTTAATTGAATTATAGAAATAATGGAAGTTGGCGGCGGGGTCGCGGTGCCGCTTGACAGTTAATCCCGCATCCCGTATAAATGAAAATCATTTTCATTTGCAGTGCAAGGGGAGTAACGATGGGCATTAGGAAGGGGACGCTGGCTGTTGCGCTCCTGCTGATAATCGCCGCCGCTTGTCAGCGCCCCGTGCTTCCGCCGCAATCCACTGGGCGTCCGCGCGCAGTCGTCACGCTGTTTCCGCTCTACGATTTCGCCCGTGCCGTGGCCGGGGATCACGCGGAGGTGAAGATGCTGCTTTCTCCCGGCATGGAGCCGCATGGCTATGAACCATCTCCGTCCGATGTGGCCGGTATCGCGTCGGCGAACCTTTTCATCTACACCGGTGCGGCGATGGAGCCGTGGGTGGAACGGATATTAAAGAGCGCCCCGAATCCGCGGCGGTTGACCGTCGATACCTCAAAGGGGATCGTGTTGACGGGGGATGGGGATGACGGGCATCATCATGAGCATGGATGGGATCCGCATATTTGGCTCGATTTTGAAAACGCGCGGAAAATGGTGATCTCAATCGCGGATGCCTTCGCGCAGGCGGATACACCAAACACCAAGTTATACAAAGACAATGCAGCCGCTTACAATAAACAGCTGGAAGAGCTTGATGCCGAATTTCAGAAGGGACTGGCCCAGTGCGCCACGCGGGAGCTGATCCACGGAGGGCATTACGCTTTCGGTTATTTGGCGCGCCGTTACCGGTTGGAGTATCACGCCGCCTACGGATTTTCGCCGGAGGCCGAGACATCGCCCAATACGATGATGGCGCTCACGAAGCGGGTAAAAGCATCGGGGGCACGGGCTGTTTTTTACGAGGAGCTGGTGCTTCCCAAAACGGCGCAGGCCATTGCCGGAGAGGCGGGGGTGCCATTGCTGCAATTGAATGCCGGGCACAACGTTACGCGCGAACAGTTGGCGGGGGGAGTAAACTTCATCGGCCTGATGCGTGAAAATCTGGAAAACCTCCGCACCGGACTTGGCTGCGAGTAAAAGAGGGGGGCTTGCCTCCCTTTTTGTCCAATAATCCGCATCGAATTTTTACAAAAAAGCGGTCTTGCCGGTTTCGCTAAAAAAGTTTCCTGCTTTTCATGCAATAGCGTCAGCGGCTCCAGATTCTGCAACGTCGCCAGACTTTTCAGATGCTCCATTACTTTCATTTTTTTCGCCCGCGCTTGACCGCGCTGGGAAAATCGTGGGTGAGATTTGCTCCCCGCTGTCATCCCCGTGCAAACGGGGATCCAGAAATATTTTCAAGTCTTCCCACACCAGTCAAGCAGGTCAAGTCGGATCATAGATTTAAGTTTAGTTCAAGATTATTACGGCCAAGGAATTATGGTTGGAGGAGTTGTAAAAGTGGCAGAAACGTTCCCTCCGAGATCGACCGCTACAATTCTGAACTGAAAAGGTGCATTATTGCCATAAAAGTTATGACCATCCGTGGTTTTTCCCTTCCAGAATGATGAGGCATTCAAAACATTCACAGGTGCTTCTTGAAATCGCCAGTCTGTCAATCTTGTTGTATTGGTTGTGTAATTATCCTCGGTAATCGGGTATTGCCAAGGCCCCCCATTGCATTTCACAGTGATTCGCACATAGCAAGTGAGGTACGCATCAGTTTCGACGTTGAAAAAAAAGGCTGGGAAAGAAAAAAAGCCTATCTTGAATATTGCAATTTGGGGGGGGATTGTTGGAATGCGTCGCAACTCGGTATCATGTGCGCCCATATGCGGACTATTGCTGGTATCTCCCGCTTGTATTCGTGGGCAAAGTTCTCCGAGATTGTAAGAGCCGGTGTGAAGAGTGTTATGGTTTTCAGGGTGCTCTTTTCCCGGTAGAGAAATGTTCCACAAATTAACATCTCTACCTGCGCACACTTGGATGCCATTTTGCTCATAGCTGAATTCGACTACTCCGTCGCATCGAATTTGGCTTATAGCATCAATTTTGCCATCCCACTTATTATTCCATGGCCAATTCAAAGACCAATCAATCATATCTTGGGCAGTATAGCCAATTCCCTTACTGTAGAGGGCCGAGGCTGTTGCGGCAACATTCAGACGTTGTTGCGGGGTAATATCGAGAGCGCGCCGTGCACCATGAAACCTAGGTTTGATGCTCCCTTCCGCAAAGGCCAAAAGGAATTCGGCGCGTAGAGTCCGCATCGAAGCTGCGACCGAAGTTGATGGAGTCTGAACAGGCTGGTTCGCCTCAAAAATGTTTATGTTTCGCAAGCTGCGAATATTGGGACTAGCATGTATGCCGCGCATTATGGCTGTATCGTAATCAATATTTATACCAAGGTAAACACCAGTGTGCCAATGATTGTTAAGGCAATTCCAACGATCTTCCTCGCAATTAGGAACCATAAGGTCTCGATAAAGCGCATCGGCTACGTGAAATTCGGTAACAAAAGCGTTTTCATCGTCTTCGGCGGAATATTTTTCCGCGGATGCAATTATGACAGGAATTTCAGTTTTGGAAAAATCAAGCAAAGACTCTACGGGAGCGTTTGAGGATGTAAAAGTTAATAAATCTTGCCATCTTTTTAAGAGCGTATCGCGCGTACCTTCATCCTCCTTCTTGGAGGCATACCGAGCTTCAGTAGTCTCGATACCAGATAAATACAACCCGCCAATAAGCGGTGCCCGCAAATTTTTCAAATCAAACCGTTTTGCCCAACCTGCAGTTTTAGCTTTTTCAGGATCAAGAATCATCATTATGCCCGCTAACGGCGCGAGAGTTTCATCCCTTTCGTTTGAGTTGAGAAATGCAATGATTTCTGGATTTGTTTTTAGGTAATGTCCGAGTGCCAAAACCACATCAGGACGTTTTGTTTTTGCCACATGCCGACCGATAATTGAGGCAAACCTGATTGGTTTCTTTCCCGATAGAACATTAAGGTAGTACGGCAACGTTTCGTCGGTAACTTTGGCCCCTACCATCATCAATGTTTCAAGACTATTTTCATTTCCGTCATTTGCAAGTGCTCGCAAAATGTCGGGGGCGCCTGCACATTGAACGGGATAGGCGTTCACAAATTCAATGATTCTATCAATAAGCCTTTTTATATGGATCATCTCCCAAGTGAGTGGGTAGAATCGTCATAATTCCTCCAGCATGCAGGTAAGGATTTTAAGGCGGAGGTACTCCTCATCCCGCAGGCCGTAAGCCCTGCGCTGGATGACTC
>JAHFEJ010000047.1 GCA_023248535.1 Nitrospinales bacterium
TGAAGTGTACCGCCTCCACCGCCGCGCCGAACGCCCGCTCCATCCGCTCGGCCAGCGGCATGCCGATGCCCGTGGCGTCTATGCCCATCGTCCGCACGCCGCTTTTGAAGGCGCGGGCCAGCAGCGCCTCCTGCGCCGCAAACTCGGCGTGTGAAAGCCGCACCGCCATCCGCGCCTCCAACCGCCCCGCCACCCGGTCGAGGATGAACAGTGCGCTCTCGTCGCGCGTGCGTCCCACGTCATAGCCCGCATGCAGCGTCCCCTTGCGGTTGGCCTCCAGCCAGCGCCAGTCGTCCTCGCCCGGCGTTTTGGCCAGCGCCTGATATGCAAGCTCGGCTCCGGCGAAGGGGCCGAACTGCGCGGTGGCGCAATCCTGCAGCAAAGGGAGCGGAAACGCGCACTCCTCCGCCTCGATGAACGCCAGTTCGCTCTCCTGCCGGAACGCCTCTTCCGGCATCGCCGCGAAGATTTGGCGCATGGAAGGGGTCCCGAAACCTTCCACCCGCTGGGGGGTGGAAAGCGCCGGGGCCTCCCGCCGCGCGCGCTCAACGTCGGTGCAGAGGGCGGAGCAGAGCCACCAGGGGATCTCGTACCGTTTGAATCCGGCGTAGCGGCCGCGGCAGATATCGTAAAAAACGCCGCTCTTGCCTATGGGGGTGCTTTCGATGGTGAGCTGGTGGCGCGGCGAGCGCGAGGTGACGTGCAAGGCGCCTTCGTATATTTTTTCCTGGCCGCGGCAGTGAGGAAGTTCGCTTATCCCCACGTCGCCCCCCTTGCCGCGCGGCGCGCGCGACGCGATCGATTTGAGCGTGGAGCGGTTCCCCCGCGCATCTTCAAACACCAGTTCGGTGCGGCTGGCGGCCGCAAGTTTTTTCCGGAAGCGCGGCGGCAGCGATTCGTGCATCTTCAGCGCGTAGTCGATCTTCTGCACCGCCTCCTCCAGGTTCAGGCTGATGAACGTGCCGCTGTAGCTGCGTTGCACCTGCGCGCGGATGAACATCTTCAGCGTCATGGCAAAGCTGCCCCCCACGCGGCGGCTCTTGAGGATGTTGATGAACTTGCTGCCGTCGCGCAGGTAGTCCGTCTGCCACGCGTCCAGCCGCAGCGGCGCGCCGCCGGGGCGTATCAGGCTCTCGGCGTAATGCGCCGGGTCCAGCAGCCATGCCAGCAGCCCCTCCTTCGGAGGGACGGCCTTAATGACCGCCGACGGCGCTTTGTTGGTGGCGTTCATAATTCTCCATAATGTGTTGCATCAGTTCGTGATCGGCCATCGCGGCGGCGTACTCTTTTTCGTCGTACAGTTCGGCCACATGGGCGCGCAGCGTTTCCCGCGCCTGTTCGTACAGGCGGGTTGTTTCGCCGGGCGGACTCAGCTCGGCGATGATGGTGTCGATAAGCTCCAGCGCGCGGGGGGCGGTCAGCCCCTTGTGCCCCTTCACCCCGGCCTTCAGCGAGGCGAGCCGGATATTCTGGAAATCCCCCGCCAGCTTCAGCCATTCCTTCAACGGCAGCTCGTCCAGTCCGCCGTCTTCGGCGTCGGCGTAGCGCCGCAGCAGATCGAGATACGCGGCGTGGGAAAGAACGCTTTGCAGCTCGCTTACGTCCTCGCCCCCCTTGGCGCGTTCCAAAAAAGCCGCCACCATGTCGGCCCCCTTGCGCTTGAAGTGCCGCTTGGCCTCCAGCTTCATTTCGTATTCGACATATTTTTCGTGCAGCTTCTTCGGCGGCACGTTTTCCCCCAGCGCTTTTTTTATGTCGCGCTGTATCCGGTCGTAATTCAGGCCGTCGCGGAATCCCTGCCGCGCGATCTTCATCGCGGCGGCGGAAGGGGCTGCGGAGGGCCGGTTAATCCGCGTCATGGGTGATGCCCGGGTCTTTTTTCGCCTGTTCCACCACATCCACCCCGGCGGGGGTGATCTTGGCCATGAAGACCATGTCGCCGCCGATGGAAGGGGTTTGGAGGCAGAGGTAATCCTTGTGGCGCAGGTACCACATGTGGAAGCGGACTTCCTCTATGAGAAGGTTGGAAAAACCGGCGGTCCTGAATTCCGCCTGCATCTCCGCGTCTTCGTTGAAACTGTCGCGGAAGGAGTAGCAGTAGTGCAGAATGCCGCGCCGCAGCTCTTTCTTGTAGGAAAGCCGCGCCAACTGCGGATCGCCCGGCTCCACCCCGCGCACCGCCACCGCGCCGTCCAGCACGTCGATCCCCTTGGGGGTGATCTGCACCGACATTCCCTGCCGGTTTTTGCGCAGGAGCAGCAGGCCGGTATCGGCGAGGTAGAGGAAGTGGCCGCTCACGGCCTCGGCGTTCAGGTCATGAAAATGCGCCTTCAGGTTCTCCGCCATCGAGATGCCGCTGTGCGGGTGCAGGTAGAGTTCGCGGGCGAGCTGAAGGATGTGTTTGCGCAGCAGGCGCGCCTTAACCGAGCCGTTGGGGGTGTTCATGTATTCGGTGTCCTTTCATCCTTTTTCAGGAATTCGTAAATGGAGTCTATTTTGTGATTGATGGTGGCGGTGAACGCGCCGAATTCCTGCCGCGATACGTATTGCCGCTGGCAGCCGCCGCAACGGGCGGTTTGGGCGCGTTCCATCTCGGCGTGGCGCTGGCCGGCCTGTTTTTCAAGGCCGTGACGTATCAGCCCCAGTTGGCGCGTGGCCGAAACCGCCATCGCCCGGATCTGCCGGTTGATCTTTTCAGCGCGCGCCGCGTCCCATTGCCGTAACTGGTCGGCGGCGGAGATGGCCTGCTGGCGGTTTTCTTCCAGCTTCCGGTCGATGGAGGCAAGCGTCCGCTTCAGGAAGTAGAAGATGACCGTCCACCCCGCGCCGACGGCAAAAACCAGCAGCTGCGTCTCAAGCGTCGCGTTCATTCCGGCCCTTTCCTCTTTTGTGTCATCCCGGCCTTGAGCCGGGATCCAGAAACAATTTCAAAGCTTTCTTTTGCCTTGGTGGGACGGATTATGTACGGGCAGGTTTCAAACCTGCCCCTACCTGTCCGTCATCGGGCCGGCCTCAATGTAATAAGAGGATTGCGCCCGCGGCCGCGCCGACGGCCCAAATAATCCATTTAATGCCCGCGAGCGTTAGGCGCAATCCCCTGTTCTCTTTCTCCGTTTCTTCCAGCAAGGCCCGGTTGCTCTCCCGCGCGCTTTCGCACGCGGTTACCGCCTGTTCCTCCAGCGCGATCTGTTTTTCAGCGGCGTCCGTTTCTTCCGCGCCCGCCGCCACCACGCCGTTGCAGGCGTCCAGCGCGTCGCGCAGCGCCCCGTTCTCCTGATAGAGCGCGTCGAGCAATCCGGCTTCCAGCGGCAGCTCCTCCGCGCATCGATCTCCCGCCTCCAGCTTTTCCACCAGCGGCGGAAGGTGCTCGCGCGGCATCACCACGTTCGCCCCCGTTTCATCAAAATGCGCCGGGCCTTCCCCGGCGGCGGCACTGCTAATGAAGCAGAGCATTAAGGCGGCGCAGCAAAGCGGCGTTATTCGCCGCCGTCTGTTCCGTTCCATCGGCCCTCCCTTCTCCTGTCATCCCGGACGCGATCCGGGATCCAGAAATATTTTCAAAGCTCCCTTTTCTCTTGGCGGGAAGGATTGTGTACGGGCAGGTTTCAAACCTGCCCCTATCTGTCCGTCATCGGCCCATTGGGCCGATCATTATTCTTGGGTGGGTACATGCTCTCAGCATGTACGTCGGCCCGGAGGGCCGATACGTTATGTTCCGCCCCTTCCCTCCGCCGTTGGTAAAAAGGAAGGGCCGCCGATGCGCTTTTCAAGAGCGCGCGTTGTTCATCCGCCTTTATTCTGGCGAGGCGGAGCCTTTCGCGCCCGGAGGCGCGTTCGGCGTCCAGCGTCTGCTTGGCGGATTCGGCGGCCCGTAACCGTTCTTTCAAAATTCCCTTTTTCTCTCCGCCGTCATCCGGCGCGCGAAAAATAAACCAGCCGGCAATTGCGGCGATGCCGAGCGCTATCAGGATGAAATCTTTTCGCCTCATCGGTCCCACCCCGCGTATTGCGGTTTCCATTTGTCCAAAATCAGGGCGGGGTAATCGAGGTTCTCGCGGCACGAAACAGCCGCGCGGAAACGGCGGCAGCAGGCCGCCCCCGCCGCGCCGCATGCGCGCATCTCTTTTTGGATCCATCCCAGCCCGCCGTTATAGGCGCGCAGCGTAAGCTCCCAACGGCGGCCATCGTCCGGCAGCCGTTCGTGCAGATGCCGGTCATAGCGCACCAGCGCGCGGATGGCCCACTTCCAGTTGAACATGCCGCCCCCCGTCAGTTCGGGGTATGCTTCGCCGATCCACGCCTCCGTGGCCGGGGTGAATTGCGCCAGCCCCCCCGCGTGCGATGAGCGCGCCTGTTCGTCAAAGCCCGATTCCTGCCGTATCTGCGCGGCGAACGTGGAGACCGGCTCGTCTGCTCCCCAAACGAAGCGGACCTCGCGCGTGAGAAACGGCCGGTATTTCAGGGCGGGCGAGCCGCCGCCCATCAGCGATACGGCAAGCGCGAGGATGGGAAAGTTCATCACAGCCCCTCCGCCATAGCGATGATGATGGCGAACGCAAGCGCCCCGATGATCACCGCTTCCGCCAATACCGCCATCCCCAAGGCCGAAAATATTGCGCCGTCGCCGGCCGTGGAGGGGGTGGGGTGGTTTTTCAGGCGGGATAGTGAGCGGCTCAGGTCGATGTAGGGGAACATCGATTTGCGGGTGAAGTGAAATACAAGAAGACCGCAGCCGACGACGGCGACTTTCCAAAACATGAGGCGCAGGTCATTGCGCGTGCCAAACAGCAGGAAGGGGACGAAGATAAAGAGATACGCCGGAAACAGCCGCCGCAGATTGCGGGCCATCCGCTGGAACGGGGAGTTGTTAGCGACCCTGTTTGCGATACCGATCAACTTTTCGTTTATCATCATGTAGCGAAAGATAACCGAAAAATTAAAAGATGGGTATCACACTTGGAGGTTTTGTGGAAAACGGTGCCGTTGAAGCAGAAAGGGGCAAAATTGCATTACTGGTGGTGTTGGCGCGCTTGGCGGATTTGAAAGAATTGCAGGAAGGGAAAATGAGGGGGAAAAAGCGGGTTAGTTTTTGGGCGGTGCGTCCACGTCGCACCGCATTTCCATCGGAATGCAGAACGAGAAAGTGCTTCCGTGGCCGGGATCGCTTTCCACCCAGATCCTGCCGCCGTGCAGCTCGATGATCTGCTTGGCGAGGTTCAGCCCGATCCCTGCGCCGCCCGCTTTGTTGCGCCGGTTTTCCACCTGCCGGAACCGTTCGAAAATTATATCGTGCTGGCTGGCGTCGATACCGATGCCGGTATCGTGCACGCTCACCATGATCTCCGTGGGAAGCTCTTTCACCAGCACCTCTATCGAGCCTCCTTGGCCGGTGTATTTCACGGCGTTGTGGAGGAGGTTGCCCAGCGCCTGCGTCAGCCTCCGCGGGTCGGCGTGGAGCAGCAGCGGACGGTGATCAATGTGCGCGCTGATGGCGATGCCGTTGCCTTCGGCCATCAGGCGGAACTGCTCGACGCCGCGCGAAACCAGTTCCCCCACGTTGACGCGATCCACGTTCATCGGCATGTTGCCGCTTTCCATGCGCGAGAGGTCCAGCAGGTCGTTGAGAAGTTTTTCAAGCGACTGGCCCCGTTCGATTATGATTTTCAGATAGGACGTGCGCTCCTCTTCGTCCATGCCGTGAAAATCGATCAGAAGCCGCGTGAAGCCGATGATGGAGGTCAAAGGGGTTCGCAGTTCGTGGCTTATGTTCGCGATGAAATCGTCCTTGAGGCGGTTGGCATTGTGCAGCCGCTCGTTGATTTGTTCAAGATCGTCCGTTTTTTTCGCCACGGTTTTTTCAAGCGACTGGTTGATGACGGCAAGTTCGCTTTGCAGGTTGGCCATTTCTATGATCTGTCCGATCGAGTTCACCATCGGGGCGAGGGCGCGCATGATGTGTCCGTCGAAAAAGCCGGGGGAGGGATGCGAAAAATTCGCCACGCCGATGAGCCGTTCCCGGAACAGCATCGGTATGCAGGCGGCCGATCCCTGCGTGGGTCCGCGCCCGCTTTTGACAAACGCCGCGTCGGCGGCGATATCGTTGATGACCACCGGCGTCATCGTTTTCGCGGCTATGCCCGCCGCGCCGGTGCCCGGCTTCAGTGAAAGACCCTCTTTGGAGCGACGTTTTCCCTCAAGCGTTTCAAAGTAGTCCATTTGTCCCGCGCCCGCAACGTGAACCAGAAGATCGCCGGTCCGGTCATACAGCATGATGGAGCACTGGTCGAAATTAAACGCATCGATGAAGATTTTCACGATCCGATGGGGGATTTCCCCGGCGCTTTCGCAGGTGCTGAGAATGTTGGAAAGGCGGGTGAATGCGGAAAGAAGCAGCATGGCGCGCTGGAAATCGGTGTTCATGCCGTGCAACGAATCCGAAACCGCATTGGCCATATGGCTTTTATTGCCCAGTTCGGTTTTCATGGCGGCAACCTTTTCGGCGATGTTCCGCTCGCGAGGCGTCAGCCCTTTGACCGCGTTGCCGAGGTCGGCCATTCCGTTCTTTTTTGCGCCTATGATGGCCGCAAGGACATCGGCCAACGTGGCGGTCTTGGTTTTCTTTTTAGATATATTCGCCATACCGCATCAAATTATATATCATTTTTGCGCGCCCGTAGATGGCGGCGGCACCGGCGGATTTCCTAAAAATAAACACGGAAGTTTATATAGGCGGAAAGCGGGTATGAACCGTATTCGCTTTGCGCCGCCGCCGCCATGGCCGGTTCGCCGCGCGGAACGCTGACGCCGAGGGCAAGCTCGCTTTCATCGCCGAGCGAATAGACGCCATAAAGCGCCAGCGCCCGCGAACCGTCGTTCCAGTTTGCCAATACCAGCAACTGTCCGGTCAGCAGCGGCGTGAATTCATATGAGAAACCGAATGCGCCGTATTCCCGCCCCGGATACGGCGAGCCTAAGCGGTATGCGGCCGGGGAGAACGCCCCGGCGCCGTTATGGAAATGCTCGTACCGGACAGTGAGTGAATTGGGAAACCGGTGCTCGATGCCGCCAGCGATCTCCGTCCACGCGGCGGCCACGCTTTCGCGGCGATGTCCTTCGGCGCGCAAGCCGAGCCAGGAAAAAAGCTCCCCTTGCAGCGAGCCGCCGATCACCGTGTCATCTTTAATTTTCCCTCCCAGCAGCGCCCATTCAAAACGGGCGAAGGTGGCGGCCGCGCGCGCGATGGTTGATCCGCCGCCGCCATCGGCGGCACCCGCATAGCCGTTCGCCCCGGCCGGATCCGCCGCGTATCCGAGCGCGGTGATAAGCGACAGCTGCGAGAGTTCCCCCAGGCGGAGATCGAGCCGCGCGGCGTCAACGCCCGGCTTGTACACGCGGTAAAAGTTTTGGGCCGCGAAGGGGGCGAAGAAATCGTTCGGCGTGAAGTAGAAGCAGGTTGCCAGGCCGATGGGCTGCCGCCCCGCGCGCAGATCGAACCGGCCCGCGGAAAGAGTGAGGAATAGCTGGTCGATGGCGAACCGGGCCGCGCCGCGTCTTTCATCGCGCAACGTCCATTGCAACGCGCCGCTGCGCTCCACATCCGCGGTTTTGCGCTGATCGGATCCGGCATACGAGCCGGACAGGTGACCGTTGAAATCAAGGGCCAGATGCGGCCCCGCCCGTCCCGATACGATCAGCCGCCCTTCCGCGGCAAGCGTGCCGTCATCCCGGACGGCATACAGCGCCGGACTGTCCGGATTGCGGCTGACCCCGCCATACAGGCCCACCATGCCGCGCGCATCAATATAATTGTCGCCATCGCCATATTCATAAAAAGCGGCGGCCCGCGGCGCGGCGGCGGCCAGCAGCGTCAGCGCAAGGAAAAGGGCGCGCGGGGGAATCATCCCTTCCGTTCGTCACCGGCCAGCTTGCCGTCCCGCAGCGTAATGATACGGCGCGCGCGGTCCATCACGCGCTGGTCGTGCGTGGAAAAAAGGAAGGTGATGCCGTGCACGGTGTTGAGGTGTTCCATGATGGTAAGCAGGGCGGCGGCGGTGGCCGAGTCGAGATTCGCGGTCGGCTCATCGGCCAAGATCACGGCGGGCTGGGTGACCATCGCGCGGGCTATCGCCACCCGTTGCTGCTGTCCGCCGGAAAGCTCTTCGGGGCGGCGGTTTTCCAGCCCTTCCAGGCCCACCTCCTGCAGCATCTCCATCACGCGCGCGCGCCGCTCTTTTTCCGGCTTTCCCTGAAGGGCCAAAACAAACTCGGCGTTTTCATAAGCGGTGAGCACCGGAATGAGGTTGTAAGCCTGAAAAACAAAGCCGATCCTGTCGCGCCGCATTGATGAAAGCGCGGTGCGGCTGAGGGCCGCCAAATCGTTTCCTTCCAGCGTAACGCGTCCGGCGGTCGGCACGTCCAGCGCGCCGATGATGTTCAGAATGGTGGTTTTGCCGCTGCCGGAAGGGCCGCAGAGCGCGGTGAAATCCCCTTTGTTCACCGTGACGGAAAAACCGTCGATGGCGGTCACGTCGATCTTCCCCTGATGGTAGACCTTGGTGACGTTTTCCAACACTATGATCGGGATGTCCATGATGCTCCCCAATTAAATGTTTCGGATGCTTTCCATCGGTGGAATCCGGCTGGCCTTCCACGCCGGGTAAAGCCCCGCGGCGAGCGTCAGCAAAAAAACACCGGCCGTGATGGCGGCTATGCGTTCCCAATATAACCTCATTTTAAGCGCCAATTCCATCGGTACGCCCCCCGCGTCATACCCTTCAGGTATGTAGCCCCTTAGATCGATGCCGGTGTGGTACATGAACCAGTACCACGGGATGGCGATGAGGCCGCCGATGGCCAACCCCAACACTCCGATGTAGAACGATTCCGTCAGCACGAGGAGGAAAAGGTTCTTCGGAGCCATACCCACGGCAAGCATCACGCCGAATTCATGTTTGCGCTCCAGCACGCTCATCAGGGTGGTGTCCAGGATGCCCGCCGCCACCAGCAATCCGACGAAAAACTGGAACAGAACACCGATAGCACGGTCGATGGAGATAAGGCCCGCCAACTCCGCCTGCGTCTGCCGCCACGGCAGGACTTCCGCGCCCTGAAGCCGCAGATGGGCCGCGAGGCGGCCACTTGTTTCGGGGGCGCGGCGCTGGTCGCCGATAAACACCGCGATCAGCGTGGCGTCCTGCGGATCGTAATGCAAGGCATGGCGGAGGCGGTCGATCGGCAGGAGGATGACCCCGCCGTCCACCGCATCAACGCCGGTGCGGAATATGCCGCCGACGCGGGCCATGCCGCTGAATATTTCGCCGTTAACGTCGGCGCTGGTGTATACAAGCTTTTTGCCGATGCGGAGATTGAGTTTTTCCGCCAGCTTCTTTCCGATCACCACTTCAGGATCGTCCGCGCCCGTGAAAAGCCTTCCTTCGTTCAGCGCGTTGATGAAGACATTTCGTTCCGCCGAATCGTGCGCCGGATCGATGCCGATCAAGGTGCCCCCCACGCTTTTTGCGGCGGTGGCGAACATCCCCTGGCCAAAGATTCGGATGACGGCATCGTCAACGCCGCCGCCACGCAAAACGGCATCGCGGATGGCGGCGCTGCCATGAATCCGCTTTTCGACGGTGGGGCTTTCAAAGTAGCCTTCCGGCGAGACGGTCACGTGGCCGTAGCCCATCTTGGCGCTGGTGTCGATCATGTTGGTATAGCTCCAGTCGGCCGTGCCGGTGAAGGTGAGGGCGATGAGAAACCCGCTGGCGACGCTGGCGGCGGTGATAAGGGTGCGGCGCTTGCGGCGCATGATGTTGCGCCACGCCATTGTGAAGTGCCGCGCCACGCCATTCATTTCATACGCTCCGGATGCTTTCCATCGGCGGCATGCGGCTGGCCCTCCACGCGGGGTAAAGCCCCGCCAGCAGCGTCAGGGCGAAGACCGCGGCGGCTATGCCGGCCACGTCCTCGGGATAATAAATCACTTTCATGACCGGATCCAGCGGTACGCGGCTAAGATCGTAACCCTCCGGCAGGAGCGAGCTGAGGTCGTATCCCCAGCGGCTGAGGTAAATGTAGAACGGCGAATTTACAATCACGCCCAGCATCAGCCCCAGCAAGCCGATGAAGAAAGATTCCATCAGCACCAGCCGGAACAGGAACAGGGGGGACGAGCCGACCGCCAGCATCACGCCAAATTCGTGTTTGCGTTCCAGTACGCTCATCAAGATGGTATCGAGGATACCCGCAGCCACCAGCAGCCCGATGAAGAACTGGAAAAAGAGGTGGGATATGTGATCGATGGTTATCATGCCCGCGAGTTCGGTTTGCGTTTCATTCCACGTCCATGTTTCGGTTCCGGGAAAAGCCTGGGCGGCGATGGCGGCGCGGATATCGGGGGCGCGGCGTTCATCGTTCAAAAAGACCGCCACCAGCGTCGCTTCGTTTTCACCGTAGCCAAGCATGCGGCGAAGTTTTTTGATCGGAAGCAGAATGACGCCGCCATCCACCGCTTCCACGCCGGTCTGGAAGATCGCGGTGACACGGGCCAGGTCGCTCACGATGTTGCCGTTCACGTCGGCGGCGGTGTAGACAAGTTTCTTCCCGATCTTGAGATTCAGTTTTTCCGCCAGCTTCATCCCCACCATGACTCCCGGTTCGTCCGCCGTTTGAAACAGGCGGCCGGCGGCGAGCGATTTCAGGAAGAAGTTCTGATCGGCCGATTCCAGCGCGGGATCAATGCCGATAATGCTTCCTCCCACCGATTTGGAGGCGGTGGCGAACATCCCTTCCGCCATGATGCGGGGAATGGCCCGTGTGACCCCGTGGATTGCCCCCGTGGCCGCCAGCATCCGCGCGTCAACGGCGAACCGTTTGGACACCGACGGGCTTCCCAGGTAACCGGCCGGCTCGATGGTCACATGGCCCAGTCCCATCTTCGCGCTGGTGTTCACCATGTTGGCCCAGTTGTGATTACCCATGCCGGTGAAGAGGAGCGTGACCCACAACCCGGTTCCCACCGAGAGGGCTGTGAGCAGTGTGCGCCTGCGCCGCCGCAAAAGGTTCCGCCAGGCCAGCCGCCAGATCATTATGTTATTGGTGATGCATGGCATCCAGCGGTTTCAACAGGGCGGCCTTCATCGCCGGATAGATGACGGCCGCCAGCACCACGGCGAACATGAACCACACCGGCATGGTGAGCGCTTTCGTATTCAGCTTGCAGTACCACACCGGATCGAGCGCCAGGCCGGCGAGCGACGCGCCGGAGGAGAAGTTGCTGAGATCGATGCCGTGCACTTCGAAATAGCGCACCACCGGAATGCCGGCGCCGAGCGCCAGTACGTTTGCAATCACCGCCTCCAGAACCGCTTCGGCCATGATGAGCGAAAAGACCTGCGGCGGGGTGACGCCGATGGCCTTCATCACGCCGAATTCCCGTATCCGTTCAAAGACGTTCATGAGCGTGGCGTTGAGGATGACCATGCCGACGGCGGAATAGGCGATGAAGAGCATGAAGAGGAGCGAGATGTCCATCACGTCGATCATCTTGGCAAGCACCGGCTGAAGATCGCGCCAGGTTTTAACCTCCATCCCCGGCGCCAGCGACGCCACCGTATCCGCGGCTTCGGCGAGGATGCGGTCTTTGTCAACGCGCGCCACGGCGATTTCGTGTGTTCCCTCCGCCACCCCCATCAGGCGGCGGAATTCGGCGTCCACCATGAGGAATCCTCCCTGATCAACCGCGTCTCCCACGCTTTTGAGGATGCCGCGGACATGGTAAATGTCGTTCGCCATCGCGCCGTCGGCGGCCTGGCTGACGACGACGATCTCGCCGCCGGGCTTCACGCCGAGGGTGTAGGCCAGTTTCTTGCCGATTACCACTTCTTTGGGCTTGTCCGCCGAAAGCCAGGCGCCTTCCATCACTTGACGGTCGAGCAGCGTCACTTTCGGCTCGCGTATGAGATCAACGCCGCGCATCCAGATGCCCGAGGAGTTGCCGCTGGCCGCCGCGAGGCCAAAGCCATAGAGGCGCGGCGCGGCGTGGAACCCCGCCTTTTCCAGCTTATCCACCAGCGCGGCGGGATCCGGCACCCTGGTGTAGAGATCGGGGTCGCTTCGGTAGCCGGGGGCGTGTATCTGGATGTCGCCCAGATACACCCCAACGGCGTTCTGTTCCATCGTGTACAGCATGCCCTGCCCCAACGCGGCGAAGAAAAGCATGATAAATCCCGCGAAGGCCATCGAGCCGATGGTAATGGCGCTGCGCACCCGCTTGCGGCTGATGTTGCGGAGCGCGATCGGGATGATCTTCATCTATTTTTTTCTCAGGGAGGCGAGGGAGAACAGCTCATCGCGGAGCGTTACGTCGAACTCCAGCGATTCGTGGACAATCTCGGTGTATTCGTCCGGCTTGTCCACCGGCACCACTTTCAGCACGGCGGGTATTATGCGGCCGCTGAAGTTTTTCAGATCGGTGAAGGTCATGGTGCGCGAGATGTTCATATCCTCGTCGTGGAAAATTTCCGTTACCGGTATTTTCTCGTCCCTGACGGTCAGGATGATCTTGCCCCAGACCACGGCGGATTCCGGCTTCGGTATAAGGGTAAATTCCATGATGTTCATGCCGTCTCTTGTTCCTTCGAAGGTGATCTCGGCGTGATAGTCGTCCAGCATCCGGGATTCCTTCACCAGGTCGTCGTTGGTAAAATGGCTTCCCATCCACGATCCCATCATCATGCCGCTGGTGAGGCGGATGGTGCGGTCGGTCTGCGGCAGGTAGGTGAAGATGTCATTGCCCGATTTAAGCGTGGCGGTGTTTTTTTCCTTCAGCGGCTGGACGATGCGGACCAGCGAGCGGTCTTTTCCTTTGCTCCAGCCTTCCATTTTGAGGTTGCGGGAGTAGTTGCGCGTTTTCACGCGCATCAGCATGATGCCGTGCGACGACTCGCCGCGCCACATATCGTCGATGCCATTGAGGATACGGGCCGCTTTTTCACGCGGCGTTTCGGCGGCGGCGGGAAAGGGAAGGAACAGCGCCGCCAGCAGCACAACCATGAAAGCATTCATAATTTGTACCTCGATGCATCGGTTGAATTCAGTGTAGTTTCTTTGCTTGCGGCGGGCAAGGCCCAAATCAGCCGTCGCCCGGGGAGCGTGACACCGGTTTTTGAAGCCCTCCGCCTTCCGCGATGGAATGCAGATAAACCGTGGTGAAATCCGGCGGGGCGGTCGGGCCGAACAGGGCGGGTGCGTACGTATTGAATAGCGCCAGCGCGGCGCCGTGATTACCGTTGGCGATGTGGCCCAGCATCCCCGCTTTCAGCGCAAAAATGAGCCGCCACGGATCACCGCCGATATGGGTGGCGAGGAATGTATCGGCCGCGGCGGCCGTTGCCGCGCCATCCCGCGCCGAAAGCGCCCGCACAAGCCGCGACCAACCGGTTTGACCGCAGGAGCGCATCACGCGCGGCCAGAGGCGCGCCAGTTCCCCTTCCGAGAGGTTTGCAAGGGTGTTGACCGCCACAACGGAAAACGCATTGTCATGGGCATCGTCACAACCGGGGTAGGCGAGGACGGCCGCGGCGTTGCGGAGATCGCTTGAAGCGTCCTTCGGGAGGGGGGTTCCGGCCATGATTAAGTCCCGGATCTGTTGTGCCTGTACCGCGTTCCGGTGCTGAGTGAAAAACGGCGAGGCCGTTACCCGCGTGACGGCATCGGCGCGCCGTGCGCCTTCAAGCATCTCCATCACGGGAAGCGGGGAAGTGCGCATCTCGTTCAGTTGAAAGAAATTGGTTTGCAGGTACCGTGCTTTAACGGCGTTCGTGTCCAGATACGGGAAGTAATCGGAGTTGGGGGGAATGCCCGTTTTTTGGAAAAATCCCGCCAACAGTTTTTTATCTCCCAACCGCAGAAGGCGGACATCGTCCGGGGTGGCCACGCCCGCCTTGGCCATGAGGGCGGCAAGTTCCGGCGGCGCGTTGGAAAGGGCGGGTTCCCGAAGCGTTCCGCCATTCCGCGCCACAATGATCACATCCGTTTCGTGGGCGCTGTAGACGGCCCAATCGGAAAAAGCGCCGTTCATGGCGTTTAGGATGGATGCGAAAAGGCGCGCATCGGTTTCATACAGGTGCACCCACTGCACATAAATGCCGCCCCGGTCCAGGTTATGGGAAACAAGATTGTAAAACTCTTTCGAGAAGAGGCCGGATACGCCGCTCACCCAGGGGTTGGAAGGCTCGGATACGATAATGCCGTATTGCCGCCGGTTTATGGCGAAAAAGGTCTTGGCGTCGTTTATCCGGATGTGGCTGCGGGGGTCGTCGAATGTCTTACTGGACACATCCCTGAATTGCCTGGCCGCCTGCACCATCGCCGGTTCTATCTCTATTGTTTCCACGCTCCGCAGCGCCGGCGAGGCAAGAAGCACCCGCGTGGTGAAGCCGGAGCCCAACCCGATGTTAACGGCGGTTTCGGCCTTCGGATTGAACAACACCGGCAATGCCCCCAGCAATATCTGCGTCGATTCATCTGGAGAGGGGGGACTTCCGGGGGTTATGTTTATCGATGCGTCCGGCTTGCCGTTGGTTGCGACGGTAAGGAGGCCATCGTCATCCCGCATTACCGTGACCGTGGCGGTTCTTCCATCCTCGTGGAAGAGGATGCGTTTGCCGGCCCCTATCGTTGCGGTTCCGGCGCGGTAAACGCCCGAGGCCAACTGTTCGGTTTTGAAAGGAACCGCGATTAACGCGGCCATTCCCGCCGCCGCAAACGCGGCCAAGGCATACGCGCCGCGGCGCGATTGGCCCGCATGGTAGAGCAGCACAACGCCCAGCGCCGCGTCCATCGCGGCGGCGGCGATGCACAATCCCTTTAAGCCCAGCAACGGCGTCCCGGCGAATATGGCGAACGCCACCCCCGCGATGGCCCCCGCCGTGTTAAAGGCGTAGACCTCTCCGATGGATTTTTCGCCGTGTCCGTCCGCGATGAGCGCCGCGGTGAACAGTGGAAGCGTCATCCCCGCGAAGAACACAGCCGGAACCATCACCGCCGCGGCGATGAGGTGGCTGGCGACGTTGAACAGGGCGTATCCGCCGCCGGTTTTCGCCAACGATTGCATGATGTCCGCCATCATCCCGAAACTATGCGCGTAAACCGGAAGTGTGGCGAGGGCAAGCAGGCCCATGGCGATCTGCACATAGCCGGCGTACGCGGTTTTGCCGGGAATGGTGTCGATCCGTTTCCGTATCCAGAACCCTCCCAGCGCGAGGCCGGTAATGAACGCGCCGACCATCAGCTCGAATGCGTGGGTGGATGCCCCCAGCACAAGGCTGAGCATCCGCAGCCATCCCACTTCGTACATGAACGATGAAGCGCCGGTAACGAACGCGGCGGCAAGGAAGAGCGTTCTGGCCTTTGCGGCCCCGCTGGCGGCCCCGGCTTCGGTTTCCATCGGGGGCGATTCCATGCTGCGCGAAACCAGCCACGCCGCAAGGCCGGCCGCCGCATTGAGAAGCGAGGCGGCCAGCAGCGTGCCGGGAAGACCGACGCGCGGGATCAGCATAAAACCGGATGCGATTATTCCCGCCGCGCCGCCCAGGCTGTTTGTGCAGTACAGCATGGAAAGCGAAAATCCGGGCGTCAGCGGAAACGCGCGTATCACCGCGGCGCTGATGAGCGGGAATGTCGCGCCCAGGAGTAACGTTTGCGGCAGGATCAGCGCCGCGGAAAGAAGGTACTGGAAAATCCCGGCCGCGAGCGGAGAGGGGAGGGCGGGCAATACGGCATGGTAGGCAAAAGCGGTGGCGGATACATACTCATGGTGGAAGCCCCAACCCCATACGGCAAGCGTTCCTTCTACCACGGCGTATGCCGCGAGCGGATTTTTCATTTTTTCCGTCCACTTCCCCGCAAACCATGCTCCCGCCGCAAGGCCGCCCATGAACAAGGCCAGCACTAGCGTTTGGGCGTAGGCCGCGTGGCCCAGAAAAAGTTTCAGGTAATGCGTCCAGATCGATTCATATATCAGGCCCGCGAACCCCGACGCCGCAAAGATGAGGTATATAACTATTCTGATGATCCGGTCCCCCTTTTATTGCCACCGCCCCGCGCGGCCGCCTTTCTTAAGGTTACTCCTGATGCCGGGTTGAAACCACGCCTGATTATCCTTCACCGGCGGCGTTATTCATACCTCAACGCGTCTATCGGGTTGAGCTTCGATGCCTTGTAGGCCGGGTAAAAACCGAAGAAAAGCCCAACCCCGCTGGAAAAACCAAAGGCCAGCAGGATGGAGGCGGGGGTGATGATGGCCGGCCAGTCGGCGAAGTAGGAAATGACCTGCGCCAGGCCGATCCCCAACACGATGCCGAGCGCCCCGCCGATGAGGGAGAGCGACAACGCTTCGATAAGGAATTGGAAACGGATGTCGGCTCCGCGCGCGCCCACCGCCATGCGGATGCCGATTTCCTTCGTCCGTTCGGTCACCGAAACCAGCATGATGTTCATGATGCCGATGCCCCCGACCAGCAACGACACCGAGGCGATTGCCATGAGCAGCAGGCTGATGATGCGCACCATTTGTTCCGCGGACTGGAGCAGCTGCGTGATGTTGCGCACCGAGAAGTCGTCGTCCTGTTTTGCGCCGATGCGGTGGCGTTGCCGGAGCAACGCGTTGATCTGTTCCTCGGCCTCGGCCAGCCGGTCGAAACTTTTTGCTTTCACGAAAATAAGCCGCACGGAGTCGCCATAGGCGCCGCCCAGCACTTTCTTTTGCGCGGTGGTGACTGGCAAGTAGATGGTGTCGTCCTGGTCGCGCCCGTCGGGGGATTCCCCTTTTTTCTCCAGCAGGCCGATAACGGTGAATGGAACCTTTTTCACATTGATGATCTTGCCCACCGGATCGATGCCGCCGAAAAGGTTTTCCGCCACCGTTACGCCGATCAGGCAGACCTTGGTGGCGCCCCGCACATCTTCCCAGGTGAAAAGGCGGCCGGAGGTGACGTTCCAGTCGCGGATTTCAAATATCGGCGGCGTGGTGCCCTGGATGATGGTGGACCAGTTCTGGTTGCCGTAAACCGCCTGCGCCACGCCATTGACAAAGGGGGCGGCTTCCGCCACGGCGCTCAATTCCTTCCGGATCGCCTCCGCGTCCCCCAGGGTCAGGGTCGGTTCGGTGCCGGCGCCCATCCGCTGGCCGCCGCTGGTGGCGCTGCCGGAGAAGATCATGAGGAGGTTGCTGCCCAGCGAGGAGACCTGCTCGCTGAGCTTTTGTCCCGCGCCGGCCCCTATCGCCAGCATGGTTATCACGGAGCCGACGCCGATGATGATGCCGAGCATGGTGAGGAACGAGCGCATCTTGTTCACCAGCAATGCGCGCAGCGAGATCCGCCCCGTCACCCCCAGGTTGATCATCGCCCCTCCCGCCGCTCGTCATCCACGATGAGGCCGTCGCGCACACGGATGATGCGGCGGCTGTAGGCGGCGATGTCGGCCTCGTGCGTGACAAGGATGATGGTTTTCCCCTCCTCGCGGTTGATGCGGACGAACAGCTCCATGATCTCGGCGCTGGTTTTGGTGTCGAGGTTGCCGGTCGGCTCATCGGCAAGGATGAGGGGCGCGTCATTGACGATGGCGCGGGCGATAGCCACCCGTTGCTGCTGGCCGCCGGAGAGTTCATTCGGCCGGTTTCCTTCCCAGCCGGCAAGACCCATGCGCCGCAACGCTTCCGCCGCGCGCCTGCGGCGTTCCTCCGGGGGGGTGTTGCTGTAGAGCATCGGCAGTTCCACATTTTCCACCGCGTTGGTGCGCGGGATGAGGTTGAATCCCTGAAAGACGAAGCCGATCTTTTTGTTGCGGATCGCCGCCAGCTGGTCGCCCCGCAACCGGTCGACATTGTCGCCCTCCAGATGATATTCCCCTGTGGTGGGGGTGTCGAGACAGCCAAGAATGTGCATGAGGGTTGATTTGCCGGAGCCGGAAGGTCCCATGATGGCGGCGAATTCGCCGGCTTCGATTTGCAGCGATACGCCGGCCAGCGCCGTGAAGGGGTGTTTGTTTTCCGCTCCGTATATTTTGGTAACGTCCGACAGCCGTATCAGCGGCATAAGGGTCAACTCCAGTTCCGGTTGTTTGGCGTATCCGCCTTAAAAGAGACGGTGGCCGCGCTGGTCGTTTTTCGCCTTTTGCGTTGTGGCATCCACAATGATCTCCATCCCTTCCTTCAATTCGGAAGAGGCGACTTCGGTGTAGCTGCCGTCGCTGATGCCGGTTTGCACTGCGATACGGCGCGGTTCGCCCCCGGCCGGTATCCATACGCCGCTGCCGTGAAGGGGAGAATTTTCTTTTGTGTGCTCTTTTTCGGGCGCCTTTGGCTTGAAGCGGAGCGCCCCGTTCGGCACCTTCAGCGCGGCATCGCGCGTTTCAATGATGATGCCGACGTTGGCGGTCATGCCGGGCTTGAGCATCAATTCCGGGTTATCCACCCGCGCCACCACATCGTAGGTCACCACGTTTTGCACCACCGCCGGGGCGATCCGTATCTGGTGGACGGTTCCCTTGAAAACAGTGTCGCTGTAGGCATCGACGGTGAATTCCACAATTTGACCCGTTTTCACGCGCCCTATGTCGGCCTCGTTCACGCTGGTGTCGATCTGCATCTGTTTAAGGTCTTGCGCGATGTTGAAAAGGGTGGGGGTGGTGAAGCTGGCGGCCACGGTCTGCCCCACATCCACGTTGCGCGATACCACGGTGCCATCCACCGGGGAGAGGATTTTTGTGTAGCGGAGGTTGGTTAACGCGACCTCGACAGCGGCCTCCGCCTGCTGGAAGGAGGCTTTGGCGCTGTTAAGGCCGGCGCGGGCGAGTTCCAGATTCGTCTCGGCCTGATCCAAATCGCCGCGGCTTGCAACCCGCGCGTCAAAAAGTTCTTTATTGCGCCGCTGGCTCCGCTCGGCGTCGTGCAGGCTCGCCGCGGCCTTTTCCCGCGCGGCGGCGGCCACGGCAAGGCTGGCGCGGGCCTGTTCAAGCTGCGCTTCAAAAGAGGTGGGGTCGATCTCCGCCAGCAGATCGCCCCGCTTCACGAGCGAGTTGAAATCGGCGTGAAGGGCGCTGACGCGCCCGGATACCTGCGTGCCGACCATAACCGACATGACGGGGTTCACCGTGCCGGTGGCGGTGACGGACGAGCGTAGCGGCCCACGCTCCACTTTCGCGGTTTTGTATTCCTGCGCGTTGGTTCCCCGGTGGCGGTATCCGTAGTAGCCCCCGCCCGCCGCGAGCAGCGCGATGACGCCGATAATAAACGCTTTCTTCATTCGGCGTTCCTTCTTTTCATGATGCACTGGTATCTCAAGGCCACATTATATAGTTTTGACGTACCGAAGAGAAGAATGGTTCAATCGGGCGGTTGCCCTCGCGCGGTCAACGCTCTTTCGGTATGTGTATCTCGCTCTGGTGTTCAAGATACCAGTCCACATAACTGTTATAGAGGCGGTCGGCCAGTTCGGCGATCTCGTAATTGGGGTGATCCATATTCTGCAGGGTCAGTTCCAGCGAGCGGATGTACTCGTTGCGGTAGTGTTCACGTATGTCCGGGTGGACTTTCGACAGGAAACCCGGATTCGCCGCCACCTGCCGCGCCTCGCTGAGCGCCGTCCTCATCTCCCTTCCCAGTTCCATGCTTTCTTCGTAGGTGAACTTGCGGTTGATGTCGCTGCCGCGGACGATGCGCAGATACTCCTTGTTCGCCCGCTGCGATTTGTAAAAGTGCATGGCGGATTCCAGGTCCTGTGCGGTCCAGTCGCCGCGTATCGGGCTGCACGCGGCCAGAAGCATCAGCGCCGCCAGAAGCGTGCGCCCGATGTTGGACGGTGTCACGGCATGTCCATGGCCGCTTATCGTGGACATCAGTATGCCGGCGGCATGTGAATATCGTCGCGGTTGGCATTATACCAATCCACAAACGCGGAAAAAAGCTCTTCCGCGCTGCGGGCGGTTTTGGAGTCGGGATGATCCAGGTTTTTCCGCGCCAGTTCCAGCGCGGTTTGAAATTCCCCCCGGAAATGTTTTTTAAACTCTGGATGCACTTTGGACAGGAAATTGTCGTCCACCTTCCGCGCGTTCTCCAATGCACTCTCGGTGAGCTTTGTCACTTTTTGCTTCTCGTCGATTGAGAAAACCTCTCCGGCGCGGTTGATGATGCGGCTTGCTTCGCGGTTGTCCCGTTGGGCGGAGTAGAAATAGTTGCTCGATTTCAGCTCTTCGGGCGACCACACATGGTCGTCTTTCTGGCAGGCTCCGATGAAAAGGACAAAGAGCAACGCAACCTGGCAAAAGATGGCGGATAAAGAGTGCCTGCCTTTCATGGTAATCCCGATTATGCCATAAACAGTTTCCAAATCAAATAGATAGGCGGCGGGAGCAATTATTCTCAGCGGATCATGGAGCCGCTGGCTATAATTGGACTATGAGGCAACAAGGATGAGACAACGATGATTCAGATGGTCACCGCCACGCTTTTGTTCGGACTTGGTCCGGTTCTGTTACGGATGGGGCTTAACGAGGGGATCAGGCCGGAGCACCTCATGGTGTTGCGGATGCTGGTGGCGTTGCCGTTCTTCGCCGCCGCGGTGCTTTTTTTCCGCCAACTCAAAAGCACGGCCCTTTCCATGCGCGATTTCGTGTTTGTGTCGGTGGTGAGCGTGGCGGGAATGGGCGGGGCGATGTTCTGTCTCATTCACTCCATCAATTTGCTGGGGGCGTCGTTGGCCACCTTGCTGGGAGCCGTCAGTCCCGCGATCACCGTCCTGATGGCGTGGGGGCTGCGGCGTTCGCCCATCACGTCTCTCAAGGTTGTGAGCCTTGCGGTATCGTTTGCCGGCGTGGTTTTGTTGATCCTGCCGGTCAGCGGCCTGGGCCACCTGGGCGCGGCGGTGGCCGGATCGATGGCGGGGGTGGGGTATGCAATGCTGGGGAATCTCTGCTCATCGGCATCGATGATTGCGTATGAGAAATATGTTGAGCGCAAAAGCCCGCTGGTGGCGGCATTTCACGTTACCGCGTTCATGTTCATTTACGCCGGGGCGCTCTACGGCATGCCGCCGATGGCGTTCGGCCTGAAAACGTGGGTGATCATCCTTCTGTTAGGCAGTGTGGCGTGGTTTGTTCCCTTTATGTTGTTCTTCCACGGCATCCGCGCTTTGGGCGCGTCTAAAGCGGCGTTAGTCCAGAATAGCGGCCCGGCCGTGACGGTGCTGGCGGCGGGATTCCTGCTCAACGAACGGCTGGTGTTGGCGCAGTTCATCGGGATGGCCTTGGTGCTGTCGTCGGTCTATATCCTGAAAAGGGATAGCGCGCCAACGCCGCAACCGGACGGCAACGCCGCGTTTGAGTCCCCGGCGTTACCGCACGAGTAAAGCCGGAGTGGGCCGCCGTATGGCGGCCGTCAGGGTTCCCGTTCGCCGTGGCTTTCTTTCCACCGCTCGCTACCCGGCCCATAATGGGACCACGCGGTGGAGCCGATCTTGAACGGATCGTCGTCGTTGCGCAGATAGGGGCGCGGGCCGAGCATGGCATAGGCAACTTTTCCCAGTACCAGCACGGTGAGCAGGGCAAATGACGCGATGAGTATTGTGGTAAGCATATGTTACCCCCTAAAAAGTTTGGTTACGCCTTCGTCCCCATTCTACCACCGATGGCGGGTTTTGTTTTGTGAAGTTGATGCGGAAAAAAACGGCGGTTCGATCCGCGGGAAATACATTGGGGAAATTATTCGGCGGCGTTGCCGTTGACGGACGAAAGTTCCATCAGCAGATGGTTTTGTATCTCGTGCGCCATGCCGTTGTAGCAGGCGAGGTCGTTGAAGATCACCGAAAATCCCAGCACGTCGCCGTTCTTCAGCGGGTAGTAACCGCTTATGGCCGATACCGCGTCCAGCGTGCCGGTCTTCACTTTTACCGCATCGGCGGTGCCGAGGTCGCGCTGGCGCACGCTGCCGTCTTTCCCCATCACCGCCAGCGAACTGATGAATTCCGGGCCGGCGTCAAATTCATGGTAGAGGTGATCCAGCACGTCGGTGAGCGCCGAGCAGGAAATCTTGTTGTCCTTGCTCAGCCCCGACCCGTCGGAAAAATGGTAGCGGTCCTGCGTGATGCCCCATTCGGCCATCACCGATGTGGATACCGCCAGTCCCTTGGCGACGGTGCCGGGGATGGAAACCTTTTCAGCGCCGACGGTTTTGAGTATCTGTTCCGCCATGAAATTGTTGCTGTATTTGTTCATGTCCATCACCTGGTTCAACAGCGGCCGCGAGCTGTGAATGAAAAGTTTGGTGGTGGGGCGCGAGGGAGGCGCGTTCAGTATCCCGCCGTCCACCGCCACTCCCATCCCGGTCAGCAGGGACTTGAAGGTATCGCCGAAATAACGCACGGGGTCGGCCACGGCGCGATAGTAAACCAGTTCGCCGCCGCCGGGGCGGATGCGGCCGAGCACTTCCATCGTTTCGCCGCCGCCGGGGCGCGGTTTCATCCGCATCGCCACGAACTTGCGTCCGCCGTTGCCGTAGGTCATCCGGTTCACCACCTTGAAGTACGGCGTGGCCGGATCAACCACCACGATCGGTTTTGCGCCGGACGGGTCCGGATAGATCATCACCGTGGCGGTGTTGAAATTGAGCGCGAGCGCGCTGAGCGGCGCTTCGAACGCGCGGCGTATGGAGGAAAGCCGCCACCCGGCCGGGAAGAGTTCGCCGTCGAAGTAGCCGTCGTCAAGGATGATGCTTCCGGTGATGCGGGTGATGCCGCGCTTGCGCACCTCGTTGGCGATCTGCCAGAGGTCTTCGGATACCAGGTGCGGGTCGCCGTGACCGCTCACCACCAAGTCGCCCTCGATGGTCTCGCCTTTGCGCGTACCGGTGTACGAGAAGATGGTATCGAATTTGTACCACGGCTTGAGCGTCTTCAAGGCCACGGCGGCGGTGATGATCTTCATGTTGGACGCGGGGGTCATCAGGATGTCGGGATTTTTTTCGTAGAGGTTCTTTCCGGTCTTAAGCGAGCGGACAACCATGCAGACGCGCCCCCTCTTGAGGCAGGGACTGTTGATGATCCGGTCAAGCCGCTCTTCGATGTTTGCCGCCCGCGCCGGGATGGAAAGAGAAAGGGCCAGCAGCGCCGCCAGCAGCGCCGCGCGCGGGAACGCGGCGATGGCTCCGCCGCCGCGGCTTTTTTGTAAGTGTCTATTGTCAGTTGCTCCGGTCATAATGTAAGAAGGTGATGATACAACAGATGATGGGTGGGGAGGGAGCCAAAATTAGCCGCGCGTCGGCGTGCCGAGCAGGGCGATGACCGCCTCCAGCAGGGTG
>JAHFEJ010000048.1 GCA_023248535.1 Nitrospinales bacterium
GCCGCGCTGGCGGTTGCCAAAGCCCAACTGGAACAGGCAATAAACAGGCACGATATCGCCGCGTCGAACGCCGCCCGCTACGCCGTCCTCCACGGCTCCGGCACGATCAGCGCGGAACTGGCGGAGGCGAAAACCGCCGATGCCGATCTGGCCAATGCCGGATTGGCCGGGGCGGAAGCCGCATTGCGCATTGCCGCACGGGATATTGAAAAAACCAACGCCGACTTGAAATCGTTGCGCGTGCAAAAAGACAATCTCCAATTGACGAGCCGGCACGACGGCGTTATCGTTTCGCGCGACGCGGAACCGGGCAGCACCGTTGTGGCGGGACAGGCCGTTCTGAAGATCGTCGATCCCAAAACGCTCTGGATACGGGCGCGGGTGGATCAGGCCGATGCCGGCGTGATAGCCCCCGGCCAGGAGGCGGAGATCGTGCTCCGTTCGCTCGGACAACTGACGCTGAAAGGAAAGGTCTCCCGTATCGAACTGCAGGGGGACAGCGTGACGGTGGAGCGCGTGGTGGATATCGAATTCACGGAATCCGCCCCGTTGCGCCTGGGCGAGCTGGCTGAGGTTACCATCAACACCGCGGCGGCGAAAAGCGCGCTGCATGTTCCCGCCGCGGCGGTGAAGAGAGTGGACGGCGGATTCGGCGTCTGGAAAATAGAAAACGGGAAAACGGCCTTCCGCCCCGTGCAAACGGGCATTACCACCCTCGACGGCAAAACCGAGATCATCGGCGGCTTGCGCCCGGGAGAAACCCTAATCGTGTACAGTCCCGCCGAGCTGCGGGCCGGTATAAAAGTGAAACCGGTGAAAGCGCTGTGATCAACCTTGCGGGACGCGACATACGGCACCACGGGGGCCGGTACATTTTTACCGGCCTGGGGCTGGGCCTGCTCATCGGCGTCACGCTCACCATGGCGGGGGTCTATCGCGGACTGGTGGACGACGGGAAAGCCCTCATAGACAATTCCGGCGCCGATCTCTGGGTCGTGCAGCAGGGAACGCTGGGGCCGTACGCCGAGCCATCCGCCCTGCATGACGATGTTTACCGGTCCCTGCGGGCGCTCCCCGGCGTGGGCGAAACCGGCAACGTGACCTATCAGACCATGCAGGTGCGTCACGCCAACAAAGATGTGCGTGTGATGGTGGCGGGCGTCGAGCCGGACGCCCCCGGCGCGCCCCTCTATCTGGTATCGGGACGGCCGATCATCCGCAACCATTACGAAGCGGTGGCGGACGTAAAGACCGGCTTCAAACAGGGCGACAAGATAAAGCTGAGGCACTACGAATATACCGTGGTGGGCATCACGCGGCGGATGGTCTCGTCGGGCGGCGACCCGATGCTGTTCATCCCGGTGCAAGACGCGCAGGAAGAGCAGTTCGTGCGCGATGCCGACGCCATCGTTTCCGACCGCCAGCGTTTGGCTCAAAACCCGCGCCTGAACCCGCCGGGTGTTCCCGGCGTGTTGGCGGCGGTGCAGGAGAACCAGGTATCCAGCCGCAGCGTGAACGCGGTGCTGGTGAAGGTGGCGAAAGGATATGACCCGAAGAACCTGGCCGGGACCGTGAAGCGGTGGAAGCGCTTGGGCGCATACACCAAAGACGAGATGACGGATATCCTGGTGGTAAAGATGATCGCGGTTTCGGCGCGCCAGATATTCATGTTCCTCGTGATACTCACGGTGGTCAGCGCCGCCATCATCGCGTTCATCATCTACACGATGACCATCGGCAAGATACGCGAGATCGCCGTGTTGAAGCTGGTGGGAACGCGGAACCTCACCCTTGCCTCGATGATCATGCAAGAGGCGCTGGGATTGGGGCTGATCGGCTTCATGTCCGGCAAGGTGGTTGCCACGATATGGGCGCCCTATTTCCCCAAGTACGTCCTGCTGGTTCCGCAGGATGCCCTGTCCGCCTTTGCCGTGGCGATGCTGGTGAGCGCGCTGGCGAGCCTGCTGGGGATCCGCACCGCGCTGAAAGTGGATCCCGCCGAAGCGATAGGAGGATGACATGACACTGACGCAGACGCAAACGCCCGCGATACTGGTGGAGGGACTGATGAAACGCTACGGCACCGGCGGCACCGCCGTGGACGCCCTGAAAGGGGTGGATATGGCCGTAAATCCCGGCGAGGTGGTCGGCCTGATCGGCCCCAGCGGTTCGGGCAAAAGCACATTGCTGAAAGCGCTGGGCGCGGTCATTGAGCCGACTGGCGGCAAGATCACCTTGGACGGCAATCCCGTTTACGACCACGGATGGAAAATAAAAGACCTCCGCGCGCTCAGGCGCGACCGCATCGGTTTTGTTTTCCAGGCGCCGTATCTCATCCCCTTTCTCAACGCGACGGACAACGTGGCGCTGATCCCCATGCTGGCCGGGATGCCGGACGCCGGAGCGCGCCAGCGGGCGCTGGGGCTGTTACAGGTGCTGGACGTGGGGCACCGGGCTGCGGCGCAGGTTTCAGAGCTTTCCGGCGGCGAACAGCAGCGGGTATCAATCGCCCGCGCGCTCGCCAACCATCCGCCGATCATTCTGGCGGACGAGCCGACCGCCCCGCTGGACAGCCAGAGGGCGCTTGCCGTGATGCGGATACTGAACGGGCTGGCCAAACAGTATCAAACCGCCATTATCGTGGTGACGCACGACGAAAAGATCATCCCCACGTTCAAACGCATCTATCACATACGCGACGGCAAAACCTATGAGGAAGCCGGTGAAGGCCGCGACATCGGCTGAAATGGACGGCAAACCACAGAGACACGGAAACACAGGGAAGGCCGCTTAAAGCAAAAACACAACGAACCACCGAAAAAAAACATTTTTCCCACCCCTCCCCTAACGCCAGCCGGGCCACCCCGCCCGGCTGGCACATTTTTACATAACGCCTAAAAAATAGGCATCACCCCCTCTCCTACGCACGTATAAACGGCAGAGCCCGATGAAGAACCGCGCAAACAGTCCTGTTTACCGTCTGTTACGGTTTGGCCCGTTGTTTGCTTTCCCAAATGGCAGGTTTGCAATGCGCGCAAAAAAATGTGGGACGGACAAAGAGGAGGAAGGATGAAGAAGGTTTTAACAATGCTTGCGGCGGCACTTGCGTTTGGTGTGGCGGGAACGGCGCATGCCACGCCCTCAACGACGTTATGGATCCCCTCGACGGACATCCAGGCGTTCGGCGTGGTCCACTTCGGGGCGGACGCATACAACTGCGTGATAAAAGAACCGACCGCGACCAACACCACGGGGAACACCATCGACTATGGGTTGACCGTGGGCGTGATACCGCATGACGATATATTCGGCGTTGAGGCGGGCATTGATTACCGCGATGCGACGGGCAACAGCAAGAACCCGTGGTACTTCAACGCGAAGGCGGGCATCAAGGAAGGGGCGTTCGGCGAGATGATGCCGGCGCTGGCGGTGGGCGGCTTCGACTTCGGCTCCAAAAACACCACCGCCTCGGCAACCGATTTCCGCACCGACAGCAACATCCTGTACGCGATGGCGGCAAAAACCTTCGGCGCGGCGGGCCGCATCAGCCTCGGCTACTTTTCCGGCAACGACAAGGTGCTGGTGGACGAAACCGGCAAGGCCGACAACACCGGCCTGCTGGCCTCGTGGGACAAGGCCATCAACGACAAGTGGTGGGCGGCAATCGACTATCAGGGGGGCAAGAGCGGCTACGGCGCATTGAGCTTCGGCGTCGCCTACACCGTTTCCCCCAATTCAAGTTTCATTTTCGCCTACAACATCTACAACAACGACAAGTTGCACGATCCGACCTTCGAGTTCAATTACGACGTGAATTTTTAAAAAGCGAGGAAACAATGAAAAAGATTGAGACGATCATAAAGCCGCACAAGCTCGACGAGGTGAAAGCAAAGCTGATCGATATCGGCATTCATGGCATGACGGTGACCGAGGTGAAAGGTTTTGGCCGCCAGAAAGGGCATACCGAGCTTTACCGCGGCACGGAATACAAGATCGACTTCCTGCCCAAGGTGAAGCTGGAAACGGTGGTGCCCGAAGAACTGGTGGAAAAGGCAATTGAGGCCATCATAGGCGCCGCCTACGCGGGACAAATCGGGGACGGAAAAATATTCGTCTCCCCGATAGAAGAAACGATCCGCATCCGCACCAAAGAGCGCGGCAAAGAAGCGGTATGAGGGAGAAGACAATGAAAAAAATAGCAAGCATACTTATCCTGGTTGGCATGTTCATGATGGCCGGCGTTGCGTTCGCCGAAGACACGGCGGCCCCTGCGGCCGCGCCAATGGCAGTTGCGCCAGCGGCAACTGAAGCGGCTCCCGCGCCGGTTCCGCACATCGATTCCGGCGATACCGCATGGATGCTGATGTCCACCGCGCTTGTCATGCTGATGACGCCGGGGCTGGCGCTCTTCTACGGCGGCCTCGTGCGCCGCAAGAACGTGTTGAGCACTATCATGCAGAGCTTCATCGCGCTCGGCGTGATCTCGATACAGTGGGTGCTCATCGGCTACTCGCTGGCGTTTGGCCCGGACGTGGGAGGCGTGATAGGCGACTTTTCGCTGGCGGGACTTAGTGGGGTCGGCCTTGCCCCCAACGGCACCATCCCGGCGCAGCTCTTCATGATGTTCCAGATGATGTTCGCTGTCATCACCCCCGCGCTGATATCGGGCGCATTCGCCGAGCGGATGAAGTTCAGCGCCTACCTGATCTTTATCGTCCTCTGGAGCACTATCGTGTATGACCCGCTGGCGCACTGGGTATGGGGCGGCGGCTGGATGATGAAGATGGGGGCGCTCGATTTCGCGGGCGGGCTGGTGGTGCACATCTCCTCCGGCGTGGCCGCGCTGGTCTGCGCGCTGGTGCTGGGCAAACGGAAAGGCTATCCCGCCGAACCGATGATACCGCACAACCTCACCATGACGGTTATCGGCGCGGCCCTGCTCTGGTTCGGCTGGTTCGGGTTCAACGCCGGGTCGGCCCTGACCTCCGGCGCGCTGGCGGTCACCGCGTTTGTCGCTACGCACATCGCCACCGCCGCGGCCTCGCTGGGCTGGGTGCTGGCGGAATGGAAACACCACGGCAAACCGACCGTGCTGGGCGCGGCCTCCGGCGCGGTCGCCGGGCTGGTCGCCATCACCCCCGCCGCCGGGTTTGTAACCCCCATGGCATCGATCATCATCGGTTTCGCCGCGGGGGTGATCTGCTACCTCGCTATCGTGGCGAAAAGCAAACTGGGCTACGACGACGCGCTGGACGCGTTCGGCGTGCACGGTATCGGCGGAACCTGGGGCGCCATCGCCACCGGACTGTTTGCAACCGTCGCGGTGAACGGCGCGGGGGCCGACGGCCTTCTTTACGGCGGCAGCGGCCTGCTGGTAAAACAGCTTGTAAGCGTGGCCGCCTCGTGGGGTTACAGCTTCATCCTGACCTTCATCATCCTCAAGGTGCTGGACGCCACCATCGGCCTGCGCGTAACCGAGGAGGACGAGGTCATGGGGCTGGATCTGACGCAGCACGGCGAAAACGGCTACCTGATGTAACCAACGGTCAACACCTTCCGCGGCAATATATGCCGCCGGATTTGCCGCTTCCTCCCAAGGCCGGGGAACAACGATGGTTCCCCGGCCCCTAAAAACAGCATAAAAAGGATGAAACAAAAACAATGAAGCGGATACTGCCGATAACCTCCGCCGCGCTCATTTGGCTGCTGTATTTGTGCGGCGCCGCGTCGGCTGACAACGGCGCGCGGGGGATCGATTCCGGCGCGGTAGCTTGGCTTCTTTCATCCACGGCAATGGTGATAGTGATGACGCTGCCGGGGCTGGCGCTCTTTTACGGCGGGCTGAGCCGCCGGCACCATGTCCTCTCAACCATCATGTATTCGTTCACCAGCCTCGCCGTGGTCGGCGTGGTATGGGTGCTGTGGGGTTACTCGCTGGCGTTCGGACAGGATATGGCCGGCATCATGGGGAACTTTGCGCATTTCGGCCTGCACGGCATCCCGCTTCCCGGCTCGGGCGGCCCGCAAAACCTCAATATGAACCTCGCCATACCCGATTCCCTGTTTGTCGCGTTTCAGGGAGCCTTTGCGGTGATAACCGTGGCGTTGATTTCGGGGGCATATGCGGAACGTTTCCGCTTTTCCGCCTTTCTGCTCTTCTCGGTTTTGTGGGTGACATTCATCTATGCCCCCTTGGCCCACTGGGTATGGGGAGGAGGTTGGCTTGCCCGGATCGGCTCGCTCGATTTCGCGGGGGGAACGGTGGTGCATATATCCGCCGGGGCATCCGGGCTTGCGGCGGCGATGTTTCTGGGAAAACGCAAAGGGTACGGAAAAGAAAAGATGAAACCGCACAACGTGCCGATGGTTGTGACCGGCGCGGGATTATTATGGTTCGGTTGGTTCGGGTTTAACGCGGGATCGGCCATGGCCGCCGATGGCCTTGCCGCCAGCGCGTTTCTGGTGACCAACGCTTCGGCGGCGGCCGCCGCGATCGGCTGGCTGGCCGCGGAATGGATCCACGGCAAAAGCCCCACCGCGGTGGGCATCGCGTCCGGCGCGGTCGCGGGACTGGTGGCGATCACCCCCGCCGCGGGATATGTAACGCCGATGGCGGGCCTGATTATCGGCCTCGTCGGCGGAATTCTCTGCTATTTCGCCGTCTATTACAAACACCGGATGGGATACGACGACGCGTTTGACGCCTTTGGCATACATGGTATCGGCGGCATATGGGGTTCCCTCGCCACCGGGATATTCGCCTCGTCGCTGATAACCGGGCCGAATGGCCCCACCGGACTGCTGGAAGGCAATCCCGCGCAACTGCTGATCCAGGTTGCCGCCGTACTGGCCACGTTTATTTTCTGCTTTGTCGGCAGCGCGGCGATCCTGAAAATGACCGACATCCTTACCCCGCTCAGGCCGGACGCCGATGCCGAACTTATGGGCCTCGACCAGACCGAACACAAGGAAAGCGCCTACAACTAATTTTTTCCCATTGGAGATACCGCCATGCTCAAACGGATACTTACGGTACTTTCGATCTGCGTCTTCATGGCATCCTCCGCAATTGCCGGAGAACAGGCCAGCGAGGAACAGCTTAAAGGCAAATGTATGATATGCCATAAGCGGGAAAGCCCCGGCCTTTACAACCAGTGGAGCGAATCGGCGCACGGCAAAAGGAACGTTACCTGCTACAGCTGCCACCAGGCGCAGCCTGGCGAACCGGACGCCTTTATGCACGAAGGACTCCTCATAGCCACATTGGTCACGCCAAAGGATTGCGGCCGATGCCATGAAAAACAGCGTGACCAGGTCGCCAAATCCCACCATGCCAAAGCGGGCAGGATACTTGAATCGCTGGATAACTACCTTGCCGGCGTCATGGCGGGCGGACCGGCCGCGGTGAATGGATGCGAGAACTGTCATGGCACGAAAGTCAAAATAGACCCGGCCAGCCCGAATAAACTTGCCAGGGGAACATGGCCCAACAGCGGCATAGGAAGAATAAACCCGGACGGCAGCGAAGGGTCGTGCAACGCCTGCCACAGCCGCCACTCGTTCTCGAAAGACCAGGCGCGCCGCCCCGAAAACTGCGGCAAGTGCCACTTGGGGCCGGATCACCCGCAAAAGGAGGTCTACGAAGAATCCAAGCACGGCATCGCGTACCGGGCGGCCAAAGACAACGGCGAAATGAACATGGGCAAGGACAAATGGGTTGCGGGCGTTGATTATTTCCGCGCCCCCACCTGCGCGACGTGCCATATGGGCGCAACCCAAAATCAGGAAAGCACGCATGACGTTGGAACCCGCTTATCGTGGAACCTGAGGCCGCCCGTCAGCAAGCCGCAGGAAAACGGCAAGGAAAAACGCGAACGGATGATGGATGTGTGCCAGGCATGTCATGGAAAAACGTTCGTCAAGGGTTTCTATTACCAGTTTGACGGACTGGTGAACCTGTACGACGAAAAATTCGGAAAACCGGCGCAGGAGATAATGGAAATCCTCAAAAAGAACAAATTGCTTGGGAAAGGCGCGCAGTTCACAAACGAAGTGGAATGGATATATTGGGAACTGTGGCACCACGAAGGACGGCGCGCGCGGCACGGCGCCAGCATGATGGGGCCGGATTACACATGGTGGCACGGCATGTACGAAGTGGGAAAACATTTCTACATGAAGTTCATTCCGGCGGTGCGTCAACTGAGCGACAAGGAAGCCAACGCCTACATTGACCGCCTCCTCGCAAGCGGCTGGCACAAGTGGTTCCGGAACGCGTCCCCCCAGGAAACATTGGAGGCGCTAAAGTCCGGCGCGTTGGCGGAGTCATACCAGCCGCTCTATTTCCCGCCGTGGGAAAGGGGAACTAAACATTCCAACTGGTACGGCAAATGAGCGGCCCTGTTGAAACCGGCAACAACAAATGAACTACGCAGAGGTAAACCGTGCCTGAATCGTGGTTGAACAAAAATGTCCGCCGTGCGCTTTTCTGGGTTGCATCCAACCCGGTAAGCGCCATCGGGGGCGTGCTCGCGGGCGGCGGGCTGATACTGACGGCGCTGTTCATACTTGTCTTTATGGCAAGCGGCGACATGATGAACCCGTATTATGGCGCGCTGGGGTTCCTCGGCCTTCCCATGCTTATCTCGCTGGGCGCGGCCATCATCGGCATCGGCAAGTTCATATTCCGCAACAGGGATGAAAGGCCGTTTTGGATTGAACAGTTCAACATAAAAAATGAAAAGAAGGCGCTCACCGTTTTCCTGGGAACGACGGGAGGTTTCGTATTCCTGCTGGGACTCGGCGGCATGCAGTCCTCGAAGTTCATGAACTCGGCACGGTTCTGCGGCCAGACCTGCCACTCCGTAATGGAGCCTGAAGCCGTAGCCCACGCCAACTCGGCGCACTCCGGCATCAACTGCGTGAACTGCCATGTGGGCGAAGGGGCGAAAGGGCTTCTGGTATCGAAAATACGGGGTTCGTGGCAGATCATCTCCTTGATGACGAATCACTACCAGCGTCCCATCCCCACGCCCGTTGAAACGCTTCCCTCATCGGAAGATACATGCCAGAACTGTCACAACACCGCGAACAGCCATCCAAGCAGAATGAAACTCTATCCTTCGTTCAAAGACGATAGGGAGAACAGCAGATTGGTTTCCGCCGTGATAATGAACATCGGCTCATCAAAGGAAGGAGAGGCCCGCGGAATACATGCCCATAGCTCCGCATCCCTGAAGGTCAGATATTACGCTACCGACGCCAAAAGATCCCGCATTTCATGGGTGGAGGCGAAAACGGGGTCGGGAACCCGCACCTGGACGCTTGATGGAGAAAGCCCGCCGGACATACAGGTGGTGAAAAAGACAAGCAAAGGCAGGCCGGTCTACATCCTGAACGGCTCCGGGGAAGTGCGTGAAATGGACTGCGTGGACTGCCATAACAGGGTCGGCCACAACTTCAAGAATGCCGAAGAGGTAGCCGATGGCCTCATCGCCGCCGGGAAAATCGACCGGTCGGCCCCATATGCCAAGCGGACAGCCTTAAGGGCATTACATGTGGCGGCGGATGGGCATAAGGAAACCTTCGCTGAAAAGATGAATACGGAATTGGCCGCGTCACTTCCCCCAAGCGGCGAACGGGAACTTATGGCGGCAATGCTTGCCGCCGAGGCGAAAAAATACCTCTATCCACACATGAACATCAGGTGGGGTGCTTATGAGAACATGGGCCGCCACGCAAGGGATCAAGGTTGTTTCCGATGCCATAACCAGCGGATGAAAGATGGCGAAGGAAACCACATAAACCAGGATTGCGATTACTGCCACAAGATGGTTGCGGATCGAATGCCGTATGAAGAATTTGAAAAAAGGCTGTTTCCGCCCCCGCCAAAGGAGGGGACTGGCTTGAAAAACGAATAAGGGTAGCGGCGACACTCATGTCGCCGATTGGCGCGGCCGCTTAGTCCTTTTCCGGCAACTTGCCGGGCCGTCCCCGCGTTTTCCCCATGCCTGATAAACGCGATAACCGATGGTCAAGACCCGCACCTCATGTTATGATTTGCGGTATTGTGATTTTATTCCCGGCAACAAAACGCAGTTTTTTGGGGGAGCCATGAAATTCAAGTTTGCGGCACTGTTTTCCTTACTCGTGCTCACCGCGCCATCCGCCTTCGCGGGAAAGCCGCCCGCGCCGTCGAGCGCGGAATACTCCGCCGACATGGAAATGACGTCAAACGGCAAACCGCAGGCCACCGGCAAGGTATTCCAATCGGGCAAAAAGCAGCGTATGGAAATGGCGGGGAGCATCAGCATCACGCGCCTCGACAAAAAAGTGATGTGGCAGCTGATGCCCAAACAAAAAAGCTACATGGAAATGGCGATCCCCGAACAGAACATCCCCGCCACCGAGAAGGGCGACGTGGAAATGACCGAAATGGGGGCCGAAACCGTGAACGGCGTCAGCGCCACCAAATACAAGGTGGTGTCGAAAGCCGATGGCAAGAAGGGCGAAAGCTTCATGTGGTTCACCAAGGAAGGGATCATGGTGAAGATGGAAGGACAGCATGAGGGCAAGACAGTAGGCTCCGAGCTTAAGAATCTCAAAATCGGCAAGCAGGACGGATCGCTTTTTGAAATACCGGACGGCTACAAAAGCATGGGCAATCCGATGGACATGTTCGCCTCGATGCAAAGGAAGCAGAAAGCGGAAATGAAAGAAGCCGGCGAAGAAATACTTCCGGACACAAAACCGGAAAAATTCACGGAAGCGGCGGAATACAGCGCCATTAATAGAAACGACGCGCGGATTTACTCCACCGCGCAACAAGTCGTGGTGCGGCCGGAAAGCCGCGGCGAGAAATGGGAACGCGTTTACGCCGTTATCCAGAGGAACAAGGGAACGATAACCGAGGTCAGATACAGCCCGGACATGTGTGTCTACACCGAGAACCCGGCCACTGATCCAGCGGGCTGGCGCAAAGAATATGTCGATCTGTCGCCATACTCCATCATGTTCAAAAAAGTGATGAAAAAAACGAAGAAGGGCGCCTCCACCATCGAGGGGATGGCGGACGTAACCGACGCACCGGGAACCAAATACCAGGGACAGATGACCATTTCAGACAACAATATCGTGATGAAAATATTTGCCAGCAATGCCGGAAAAATGGAGGGCCTGATCGAACGCGAATACCGCGCGGCCAAGGCGGGAAAACCCGAAGCATCGCATCTGGACCCCACGAAGGGGTTTAAAAAACTTTCGCCCAAAGAATTTGAAAAACTGATGAACGAACTGGAAAAAGAAGGAGGGCGCGCGTATTCCGCCGATGACGGCACCACCAGAATTCGCGGCTCCTTCTGCCCCAAAGGCAAACGCCAAAAAGAAACCGCGTTCGGCGGGGAAGAGGAAAAAGGCTCAGACACGTCCGGCGGCAAGAAAGCCGAAAAGGGCGGCAAAAAAGATGAAGAAAAAGCCGCCGAAGACGACAGCCCGATGAAAGGGTTGAAAAGACTGGGCGGCAAGTTCGGCTTTTGACCGGAACGGACATCGGGATGCCGCCCCGGACACCCTTCCAAACGGGGGCCGCCGTTCTTTTTGCCGCGCTATTGCTGGCCGTGCGCGCGGCTTCCGCCGCTCCCGCCTTTGAAGCGGAAGCATGGCTCGCCGCCGCGCCGGACAAGATCATCTGGGCGCACAATGAGGACGCCCCCCTGCCCCCGGCCAGCCTCACGAAGATCATGACCGTCATGCTGGCGCTGCAAAAAACCGCGCCCGAAGAGGTGGTGACCGTCAGCCCGCGCGCCGCCGCCGAGACCGGCAGCCGCATCGGGCTGAAGGCGGGGGACAAGGTTTACGCCGGGCTTCTCGCCGCCGCCTCGCTGATGGCCAGCGCCAACGACGCCTGCCTCGCGCTGGCGGAACATGTGGGCGGCGGCAATGCGGCATTCGTGGCGCTGATGAACGAAGAGGCCGCCCGCCTCGGACTTTCCCGCACGCACTTCCAAAACCCGTGCGGCCACGATGCGCCGGAACACGTTTCCACCGCGCGCGACATGTTAACGCTCGCCCGCGCGGCGATGCGGCTGCCGCTGTTCGCCGGTATCGCGGCGGAACGCACCCTCCGGTTCACCACCGTGGACGGCACGCGGACGTTTTTCGTTAAAAACAAAAACCTGCTGATAGGCCGCTATCCGGGGGCCGCCGGCGTCAAAACGGGTTTCACCGAAAAGGCGGGAAAATGCCTGGTGGCGCTGGTGCGGCGCGATGGCGTGGAAGTGATGCTGGTGGCGCTCAACGCGAAGGAGCGGTGGTGGAGCAGCGTACGCATCCTCGATGCCGCGCTGCGCGAGCTGGGCGTGGAAATCTACTACTGACAGCGCATGGGCCAACGCAGGATCCCGCTCTGGCCCTTCCCGCCGCTGGCCGCGCTGGCGGCCTATGCCAACGGGCTTAATGGCTCCTTTCAGTTCGACGACTATAACGTGATCGTCCGGGAACCCCGCGTCCACTCCTTTTCCGCGTGGGCGGCAAATCTGGCGGAGGGGGGCATCCGCCCGCTGCTCAAGGCGAGCTACCTCCTGAACTGGAGCATTTCACCCGGCGATCCGTTCGGCTTCCACCTCCTTAACCTGCTGTTGCATGCCGCGAACGCCCTCTTGGTCTTTTTTCTGGCGCGAAGCCTGACGCGCCGGTATGTCCCCGCATGGGGGGAAAGCGCCGAACCGTTCGCCCTCGCCGTGGCGCTGCCCTTCGCGCTCCACACGCTGCAAAGCGAAGCGGTGACCTATATTTCCGGAAGGTCGGTGTCACTTGCCGCTTTTTTTTACCTCGCCGCCATGCTGGCCTATATCCACGGAACCGGGGCGGAACGCGGCGTACGGTGGCGCGTTGCGTCGCCGGTTCTCTTCCTGTGCGCCGTCGCCTCGCGCGAAACGGCGGCGACCCTTCCCGTGGCGCTGCTGCTGTATGAAGCGCTCGCCCCGGACCACGATGGCTGGCGGGTCATTTTAAAGCGGCAGGCCGCGTATTGGGGCATCCTCGCGGCGTTGGCGGCTGTTGTCCTCACCAACCAAAACTACCTCTACCTGCTCCACTACGCATTCGAGCTGCGCTCCGGCGCCGAAAACCTCTTTTCGCAGATACACGGGGTATCGCATGTTCTTTCCCACCTGGCATTGCTGAACGGGATCAACATAGATCCCGACCTCCGGACGGTCGCCTCCCCCTCCCCGTCCACCTTCCTCCTTGCCGCGCTGCTGGCCGCTCCGCTTGTCGCTGCGGCCATCGCGGCCCGCAAGAACCCGCTCTTCAGCTTCGGGGTCTTTTGGTTCTGCCTTCAGATGCTTCCCGCCAACTCCTTCATCCCGCGCACCGATATCGCCAACGAGCGGCATCTCTACCTTTCGATGGCGGGACTCTGCATCGCGGCGGGAGCGCTGGCGATGCAATACCATGAACGGTGGCGGCACAACCGGCGCGCGGTTGTTGCCGCTTTCGCGCTGCTTCTTTGCCTGCTCGCCGCCTTCACCGTGCGTCGCAACCGGGTCTACGCCTCCGAGATCACGCTCTGGGAAGACGCGGTGGAAAAATCGCCGCTGAAGGCGCGGCCCCACAACAACCTCGGCTACGCCTATTATCTCGCCGGGCGGCATGAAGAGGCCGAACGCGAGTACCGCGCCGCGCTGCAATGCGATCCGGAATTTTTCAAGGCGCGCCGCAACCTGTGGCGGTTGGAAAAGGATGTTCAGGATTTTAAACCCGGCGCATGAAACGCAAATGGCGGCGCGATTTGACTGTTTTTGCCGTGGTGCATATCCTTTTTGCAGAGGAAAAAATATGAGCGGTTGGGGCTGTCCGCATGAAGTGGACGACAAATGCACATTGATAAACGACGTGCCGTGCGATCCCGGCATGAAAGGGTGCGTGCTCTACGGGAAAGTTACGTTCGCCGACCCGTCGAAAAACCGCCCGAAGAAAGAAGAAAAGAAATCCCTCCCCCCGGGCGGCAAATAAACGTCAGAACGTCATGTCGAGGTAGAGGGCGGCGGTCTGGCCGTCGTAAAACGGCAGCAGCGTCAGGCGGCCGTAGGCGTTGTCCTTGTGCCACTTCGTGAGCGCCTTGCCGATGAAATAGCCGGTGGCGGAGCTGAAGAACACGTCGCTTGCCCAGTGCTCGGCGTCGTTCATCCGCGCCAGCGAAACCATCGTGGCGGCGGTATAGGCGGCGGGGGGAATAAACCAGATATCATCGTATTGGGTGGCGATCACCGTGGCGATGGACCACGCGGTGGATGCGTGCCCCGAAGGGAACGAAATGTGATCCGCGCTTAACGACGGCCCGCCCCACTGGTCGTACCCGCCCCCTTCTTTGGGGCGGTTGCGGTGAAAACTCTGCTTGACGACGGTGGTGAGCAGGCTGCTGTAGAACCAGCTTTCAAAGCCGAGCAGCGTGGTCTTCCGCATCCGGTTGTCGTCGGTCATATACCCGTAGCCGTAGAGCAACGCCAGCCCCGGCAGCACAAACACCTCGTTGCCGAACTGCTTGGCGATGTCGGCCACGTCATTGCTGGCCTGGCTGCGGTTATTCTGCACCCAGGTCATCAACCGGTCGTCGAAGGTGTAGAGAAGGGCTGTTCCCCCCAGTACGAAACCGGCCTTGACCCAATCCCCTTCATCCCAGCGGGCGGGGGCGGTGACAAGGTTCAAGCCATCGCTCACGCCGCTGCGCCAATAACTCTTGCTATCGATGCGGTATTCCACGGTGCCGCGCCATTCCAAGGGGTTGTCGCCCTCTTCGGCGTACGCCGGTACCGAGGCGCCAATGGACAGGAGTACGGCAATAATCAGGCCCAGAATGCGCTTCATGCAAAACTCCCGTAAAATTAATTCGGTGGATGATACTACAGAAGCAAAAGTGAAGCTAACCCTAATATTTAAAGTAATCGCGCCGATAACTAAGGCGGATAAGAGCAATCATCAAGGAAGGTGATAATCATGGACACAATGAAAGTTGAAACGGTATCGCCGGAGCTGGCGCCTCTGGTGAACAAAACGGCGCAACATGCCGGCGAGACCCCGGTAAATAAGGAACCCGCGCTTTCCGCAACGCCCCCCCCTCCCCCCGCGCAAAGCGAAGACAAAGTGGACGTGAAATCGGCGGCGGAGGCGAGCAAGGAAATCCGCAATCCCAATCCCCGCGCTGGAAAGCAGTACAACTATACGGTAGACTCCATGCATGACTTGGTCATCAAGGTTAAGGACATGGAAACCCGCCGGGAGGTCAAACAGATTCCCGACAAAGCCTATCAGGCTTTCAAGCGGGGGTACCACAAAGTGGTCGACCACCTCTTCGACAAAAAGGTCTGATACCGCCCGGACATCAAACATCAAACCCGGTACAACAGGTTTCAACCTGTTGTTGGCCCGTAAAGGCCAAGGAAGCATTGCCGCTGACGCGGCAACCCACAGGTTAAAACCTGTGGTACCAAACGCTCCCTCAATTACCCGATGGCTGATCCCCCTATGCCCAGACTTATCCGGTCGGGATGGGACGATACCATGCTGAAGCCCTACAAGGGGATCATGCCCACCGTGCATCCCACCGCATGGATCGAGGGCTCAGCGCAAGTGATCGGCGATGTGGTCATCGGCGAAAACTCCAGCATCTGGTTCAACGCGGTGGTGCGCGGCGACGTGAATTACATCCGCATCGGCAACCGCACCAACATTCAGGATGGCAGCGTGGTGCATGTGACCCACAACACCCACCCCACCATTCTGGAAGACGATGTCACCGTGGGACATTCCGTGACGCTGCACGGCTGCACCATCCGCTCCCGTGTGCTGATCGGCATGGGGGCCACCATCCTGGACGGCGCCGAGGTGGAATCGGACTGCGTCATCGGCGCCGGGGCGTTGGTGACGGAGGGAAAAAAGATACCGTCCGGCTGGCTGGCCATCGGCTCGCCCGCCAAGCCGGTGCGCCAGTTGACCGAACAGGAGCGCGGACGGCTGCTCTATTCCGCCAACAACTACGTGGAATACAAAAAAGAGTACGAGGGAAAATAGGCCCTGTTTCTTTTTAACCGTCCCCCTTCCCGCCCCGCGCGCGGCCGTCGAACCCCGCACATAAATTAAGCCGCAATTGACATCGTCCGGCGCACTGGATACAATCATACACGCTTAATTTTTCGGGGGTTATAAAAATCCGGTTTGAAAGAAATTAACAGTAGATTCCCGGCGCTGATCCGGTTTTTTGCCATCTCCGCCTTGGCGGCCATCCTTCTCGCGCCAGCCGCAGGACACGCCCAAAGCTCGCTTGAGGGGCGCGTCAAGGAATACCGGCTTAAGAACGGTCTCCATCTGCTCGTCCTCCAGCGCAACGGCGCCCCCACATTCGCGGCATACGTCCGCTTTCTGGTGGGGGGGGTGGACGAACAGACCGGCCATACCGGCGTGGCGCACATCCTGGAACACATGCTTTTCAAGGGAAGCAGGCGGATAGGCACGGCCGGCTGGAAAAAAGAAGAGCCGCTGATAGCCAGGGTGGAGAAGCTGGGAACCGCTTACGACGCCGAAAAAATCAAAGGGGCGAAGGCCGACCAGAAAAAACTGGCCGCGCTGAAAGCCGACATGCAAAAAGCGTTGGATGAAGAGCGCAAATTCATCCGGGAAGACGAGATAAGCGAGGTTTACCAAAGCAATGGCGGCCAGGGATTCAACGCCTTCACCGCGCACGACACCACCACCTACCTTATAAAGCTTCCCGCAAACCGTTTCGAGCTATGGGCATGGCTGGAGGCCGACCGCCTGAAAGAGCCGGTGCTGCGCGAATACTACGCCGAACGCGACGTAATCATGGAAGAGCGCCGCCGCAGTGTGGACAACAGCCCCGAGGGGACGCTCTACGAAAATTTCATCGCCACCGCCTTCACCGCCCACCCCTATCATGTGCCGATCATCGGCTGGGCCAGCGATATCGATTACATGCCGCTCGATACGGTGAAAAGCTTCCTGAAAACCTACTACTCCCCCAACAACATGGTGGTCTGCGTGGTGGGCGACCTCGACCCGGATTATGTTTACAAAACAATCGACCGGTACTTCTCCCCCATTCCGCCCCAAACCATCCCCCCGCGCGTTACCACCGTGGAGCCGCCGCAGATGGGCGAACGCCGGGTAACGGTGCGGTTCGACGCCAAACCGCAGGCCATCATCGGCTTCCACAAGCCGGTGCGCGAAGGGAACATCGATTATGTGTTCGATGTGATCGACCATATCCTGACCCACGGGCGCACCTCCCGCTTCTACAGATCGCTGGTGCTGGAACAGGGGATCGCCGCCGCGGTCAATGGCTGGGAGGGGCCGGGCAGGCGGTATCCGAACCTCTACATGCTTCAGGCCATCCCGCGCGAGCCGCACACCGTCGCCGAGCTGGAAACGGCGGTTTATGCCGAGATGGACCGGCTCAAAACCGTGCCGCTCACAAAAGAAGAGATGGAAAAAGTGATCAACAACGTGGAAGCGGGCTACCTCCGCGGCCTGCAATCCAATAGCGGCATCGCGCACTACATGTCCGAATACGCCATCATCGAAGGCGACTGGCGCGAGATGGTGCGGTATGTCGATAACATCCGTAAAGTCACGCCGGAAGATGTGATGGCGGCGGCGAATAAATACTTCACGCCGGAGAACCGCACCGTGGCGGTGCTGGTGCCCGTCAAGAAGGAAGCCGCCCAATGATGCTGAAAAAAATAGCGGGTGGGCGGTCCGGTAATGGATATAACCACAGAGACCCAGAGACACGGAGTTACATAACTATTGATGACTGCATGAATAATGTCCTATTCAAAAAAGTTGCATTTGGTGGCACGGGCACTCCTGCCCGTGGCGCGTCCGGTAGGGCGCGCAATACACACGCGGCCATAAAACGCTTGCGCCCTTGCGGGCACAACGCGGACAAGAGTGTCCGCGCCACCCAGGCATGGGACATAATTTATGCAGGAGTCGATAGGTTCTTTATTTTATTTTTTAATTCAAGGTTCTCGGTGCCTCTGTGCCAAGGAGGGCCGGAATTGGTTTTACAATCCGGCCCGGGCGTGCCCCGAAAGGGCCTCTGTGGTTAGCAGTCAATTTCTGAAAAAGGCGGCGGCGGTTGCCGCCCTGCTCCTCTGCCTCTCCACCGCCGCGTCCGCCGGGCAAAAAGCCCCGCAACGGCCGGAAGGGCTTACCTATCCCCCGCTGGCGTTCCACCTGCCCAAAACGGTCCGGGTACAGCTTAAAAACGGCATGGTGCTGCACCTGCTGGAAGACCACGAACTCCCGCTGGTGAACATACAGGCGATGGTGCGCATCGGCGGCGCGTGGGAACCGGCCGATAAGGCGGGGCTGGCATCCCTTACCGGCACGATCTGGCGCGCGGGAGCCACCGAGGGGCTTTCCCCCGCGGCGCTGGACGAAAAACTGGAATTTATGGGAGCGGTTCTGGAAACCTCCATCGGCTCAGAAAGCGGCTCCATCACCCTGAATGTGATGACCCACAATCTCGGCGAGGGGCTTCAGCTGTTTGCCGATATCGTCCGCGCCCCGGCGTTTAACGAACAGCGGTTCAATACCCTGAAGGCGCAGATGATAGAGACCATCGCCCGCGAAGAGGACGAGCCTGAAACGCTGGTGGAGCGCGAGTTCCACCGCCTGCTGTTCGCGGGACACCCCTTCGGCGCGGTGCCGGACACGGCCTCGGTGAAGCGTATCACCCGCGAAGACTGCATCGGCTTCTACCGCCGCCACATCGGCCCCGAAAGCTTCATCGTCGCCATCAACGGCGATTTCAACGCGGACGACATGGTGCGCCGCTTCGAGGCGCTCTTTGGCGATTTCCTCCGCGCCTCCGGCCCGGTGGGGCCGCTGCCCGAACTCCCCGCGGACATCACCCCGGGGGTCTACGTTTTGGACAAACCGCTGCCGCAAACCGGCATCCGGATGGGGCACTTCGGCCTCAGCCGGAAGAACCCCGATTTCGACGCCATGCGCGTAACGAATTACGTCGTCGGCGGCGGCGGTTTCGCCAGCCGGATGATGAAGGAGATACGCACCGTGCGGGGGCTGGCCTACAGCGTCTATTCCTACCTGGGCATGAGCGACGGCACCAAAGGGGCCTTCACGGTGGGGGGCGAAACCAAAGCGGCCAGCACGCACGAATTCATCGATACCGCGCGCGGCATCATGAACGGCGTCGCCGCCGAAGGCGTCACCGAACCGGAATTGACGCTGGCGAAAGCCGCGCTTATCAACAGCTTCGTTTTCGCATTCGATAAAAAATCCGATGTGGCCCAACGCTATGCCTGGATGGAATATTACGGCCTGCCGGACGACTATCTGGAAGGATTGCGCGAACGCATCCAGAAAGTGACGATGGCCGATGTGAAACGGGTGGCGCAAAAATACCTCAAGCCGGACCGGATGGTGATCGTGGCCCTTGGCGATAAAAAGCTCATCGGTGAACAACTGGAAAAAATCGGGCCGGTGCAGACCATAGAGCCGGCCCAATGAAGGAAAAAATCCTTCAGGCCATCAGGAAGATTTTGGCCAGCGGCGACGACCCGCACAAAATCGCGTTGGCCTGCGCCATTGGATTTTTTGTGGCGTTCTTCCCGGTGTTCGGCGTCCATACCGTCATGGCGCTGGCCCTGGCCTGGATGTTCCGCGTCAGCCCCGCCATCACGCTTGCGGCCACATTCATCAACAACCCGTGGACCATCGCCCCCATTTACGGCGGCGGCCTCTGGTTCGGCATGTTGATAACCAATACCGACATCCATGACTTCAACATCAACTGGGGTTCCCTCAACTGGAGCCTCTTTGTGGAACTGGTGAAGCTGGTCGGCATCCCCTTCGTGGCCGGATGCCTGGTGCTTGGCGCTGCCGCCGCCGTGGCGGGGTACTTCATCATCCGCCGGATGGTTGTCATGTACCGTCTTAAGAAACGGGGCGCGGAGGGCGGCGCGCTGTAATGGACCCCTGGTTGTTATTCCGGCTCATCCTCCTCTTCATCCTGTTGCTGATGTCCGCCTTTTTCTCGGCGGCGGAGGTGGCCTTCTTTTCGCTTTCGCGCCTGCAGGTGGAGAGCATGCGCGAACATGGGGGAAAGGCCGGCCGCGGCGTCGCCGCCCTGCTGGAAAGGCCCCGCCGCCTGCTGGTGACCATCTATACCGGCAACGAACTGGTGAACGTCGCCATCGCCGCCGTTTCCACCATCGTCGCGTTGCACTTCTTCCAGGAAAGCGGCGTGGCGGTGGCGGTGGGGGCCTCCACGCTGGTGTTGCTCGTCTTCGGCGAAATCTCCCCCAAGTCCTTTGCCCTGAAATACGCCGAACGCTATGCCATTTTCGCCGCGCGCCCGCTCCAGCTTTTCACCCGCCTTATCTTCCCGCTGCAGGCGGCGATCACCTGGATAACCAACCGCGTCCTCGGCAGCGCCAGCGAAAAGGGGGGCGATGGGATCGCCGGCATCACCGAGGACGAGATCAAAACAATGCTCGACCACGGCGAGGACAAAGGGGTCATCGAGGCGCTGGAAAAGGAAATGATCCTTAACGTGTTCGAGCTGGGGGACATCACCGCCATCGACGTGATGACCCCCCGCACCGATCTTTTTGCGCTCGACATCGGCCTGGGAACCGCGGAACTGGCCCGCCGCGCCGTAAACGCCAATTTCTCCCGCATCCCGGTTTATAAAGGGGCGATCGACCGCATCGCCGGCATCGTGTACGTCAAAGACCTGCTGAACCCCGCCTTGGCCGCCGCGAACCGCCCCGAAGAACTGCTGCGCGAAGCCTATTTCATCCCCGGCACAAAAAAAGTGGACGAACTGCTGCGCGCGTTCCGCAAAGGCAAGATCCACATGGCGGTGATACTGGATGAATACGGCGGCGTTGAGGGGATCGTCACGCTGGAGGACATCCTTGAACGGGTGGTGGGCGAAGAGCGCACCGCCCCGTCGGACGGCATCAAGCAGCTTGATCAGCGGCACTTTCAGGTGCCGGGACGCATGGAGATGGATAATTTCAACGAGCGGTTCAATGCCTCGCTGGAACACGAGGACATCGAGACCATCGGCGGCTACGTATTCCACCTCTTCGGGCGGGTGCCCCGCTGGGGGGAGTCGGTGACGGAAGGCCGCTTCACCTTCACCGTGCAGAAACTCAAGGCGGCCCTCATCTCGCAACTGCTGGTGAGGGTGGCCGATGAACCGCCCCCCGCGGAAGCCGGGGAGCGGGAAGGCACATGATGGAACTGCCGGTTACGCTCATCCTGGTGGCCCTCTGCGTGGTGATGGAAGGCTTTTTCTCCGGCACCGAGCTGGCCCTCATCTCGCTCAACCGCCACCGCCTTGCCCACCTGGTGGAACAAAAGGATTCCGCCGCGCTGCTGCTGGAACGCCAGTTCAGGAATCCGGCGAACCTTTACGCGACAACTTCCATCGGCACCAATCTTTTCGTGGTGGCCGGCACCGCCATCCTGACCGCGTACATCAGCCGTCTTGACGTGATCGATCCCGACCTCTGGACCGTTGTCATCATGTCGCCGGTCACGCTGCTGTTCGGCGAGATTTTCCCCAAAGCGCTCTTCCAGATGTGGGCCGACCGCATCTCCTACCTCGCCATCTATCCGCTTGCCCTGGCCCAAAAACTCTTCGCTCCCATCCTCTGGATCACGGCGGGGGCCACCACGGCGCTGATGCGGCTCGCCGGCGTGGAAGAGGGGCACGACATCCGCGAAGTGAGCCTGGAGGAGATACGCCACATCCTGCGCGCGGGCGATAAAAAACTGGACCTGCACCCCGACGAGCAGAAGATGATCAACCGCATCTTCGGCCTGCGCAACCTCACCGTGGAAAAATGCATGGTGCCGCTGATCCACCTCACCGCCGTCGACACCCACGAGCCGATGGAAAGTGTCCGCCGCAAATTCGAGGAGACCCGCTTCTCGCGCATTCCGGTCTTCAGCGAAAGGATATTCAACATCGTCGGCATTGTGAACGCCTTCGACATCCTGCGCTACGGCTCCGCCGCGCGCAACGCCGCCCCCATCACCCGCCCCGCCTTCTACGTCTACAAAAAAAGAAAGGTGGACGATCTCCTTTCCGAAATGCAGCAGGCGGGCGTACAGATGGCCGTGGTGGTAAACGAGTACTCCGATGCCATCGGCATCGTCACCCGCGAAGACATGGTGGAGGAGATTTTCGGGGAGATTGAAGACGAATACGACCGCGAACAGGAATCGCCGCAGGCCCGCGAAACCGCCCCCAACCGCTGGGACGCCGACGGCGCCGCCGAGATCGACCACCTCAACGACCGGTTCGGCCTCAACCTGCCGCTGGGCGACTACGAAACCGTCGCCGGGTATATCCTCTCGTCGCTCGATCACATCCCGCGCAAAGGCGAGACCGTAGTCCTGGGCAACTACACCTTCGCCATCCGCGACGCGACGGAACGCGGCATCAGGCAAGTGGCGATCACCCGCAATCCGGCGGAGCAGGCATGAACGCGATCACCGCCGCCGAAGCCCTCGCCCTGCTGCAAAGCGGCGATCTCATCGCGCTGGGCAAACGGGCCGATGAGGTGCGGCGCCGGTTTCACCCCGATAACGTGGTCAGCTACATCATCGACCGGAACATCAACTACACCAACATCTGCACCTCAGGCTGCCTCTTCTGCGCCTTCTACCGCACCGCGAAATCCGCCGAAGGGTACGTCCTCCCCTATGAAGAGATAAAAAAGAAGATCGGCGAAACCATCGATCTCGGCGGCATCCAGATTCTGATGCAAGGGGGACTCCATCCCACGTGGAAGATCGGCGACTACGAAAACCTCCTGCGCCGCATAAAAACCGATTTCGACATACACCTCCACGCATTCTCCCCGCCAGAGGTCTGCCACATCGCCGGATTAAGCGGCCTTGCGGTGGAGGAAACCATCCGCCGCCTGAAAGATGCCGGACTCGACAGCATCCCCGGCGGCGGCGCCGAAATTTTGGTGGACCGCGTCCGCAACCAGCTCTCCCCGAACAAGTGCTCCACCGCCGAGTGGCTGGACGTGATGCGGACCGCTCACAAACTCGGACTGAAAACCACCGCCACCATGATGTTTGGGCACATCGAAACGCTGGAGGAGCGGGTGGAGCATTTGGTGAAATTGAAAGAATTGCAGGAAGAAACCGGAGGCTTCACCGCCTTCATCCCCTGGCCCTTCCAGCCGGACAACACCCCCTTGAAAAACAAAGGGATACAAAAGA
>JAHFEJ010000049.1 GCA_023248535.1 Nitrospinales bacterium
GAAGGCCGGGGGAACTTATCTAAAGTACATGCTCGTGGCATTGGCCTGTAAGCAGTTTCCCCCGGTTTCCATTTATTGATATTCTACGATTTCCAAGATACAAGCCTGTACATCGGCCCGTGGGCCGAGGGGTTTCTCCTCCGGAGAAAAGTACATGCTGAGAGTATGTACCCACCGACATTCCCGGTAGGTACACAATTTATTGTGTACGTTGGCGCGATAGCGCCAAAAGACGGTCGGCCCGCCGGGCCGATGTACCCAAGATGGCCTATAGGCCACATCCGGCGCGGATTGAAAAATAATTCCGCGCCTCCCGAATTGGGTACCCACCAGGAGAATCAGAAGAACGCGGCGGCTACAGCCAGCGGTTTTTCCGGAAAAAGTAGAGCATCACCGCGGTGACGGCGAAACAAATCACCCAGAACGTGGCGTACCCGTAATGCCATTCCAGTTCGGGCAGGAACTTGAAGTTCATGCCATACACTCCCGCCAAAAAAGTGAGCGGGATGAAGATGGTGGCGATGATGGTGAGTATCTTCATCACTTCGTTCGTGCGGATGCTCATGCTGGTGAGGTGGATGTCCATCAGCCCCGACAGGGTATCGCGGAACGTTTCGATGGTCTCGATCACCAGATTGGTGTGGTCGTACAGGTCGCGCAGATAGATGCGCGTCCCCGCCTGGAACAGCTGCCCCCCGCTCCGCTCGACGATGCCCACGCTGTCGCGCAACGGCCACACCGATTTGCGCATTTCTATCAGCGCCTGCTTCAGGCTGTGTAGCGGCCCGATCACGTCGGTGGCATCCCCCTTGGTTATCGAGTCTTCAAGAAGGTCCATATCCTCTTCAAGCTCCTCCAGCCGCACCAGATAGCTGTCGACGATGGAATCCATCAGCGTATACGCCAAATAGTCCGGCCCCTGCCGCCGCACCCGCCCCTTGCCCCGGCGGATACGGTCGCGCACCGGCTCCAACACGGCGCTTTTCCGCTCTTCAAACGAGATAACGAAGCCGTGTCCCAGGATGATCGACACCTGTTCCACCCCCAGTTCCGCCGTCGCTTCGTTAAACTGGAACGTCTTGAGCACGATGTACAGGTAATCGCCGTAGTCTTCCACCTTGGGGCGCTGGCTGGTGTTGAGTATGTCTTCGATGACGAGGGGGTGCAGCCCAAAGCCGGTGCAGAGCTTTTCGATCACCGTCACGTCATGAATGCCGACGACGTTGATCCAGGTGACGGTCGTTACGTCGCGGAATGGCGCGCAATCGTCGGGCGAGGCTATTTTTTCTTCGGTGTATTTTTCGGCATCGAAATCGAAAATGGTTATCTCGGTGACGGCGCTGTGCTGCTCGCCGATATGCACCAATTCGCCGGGGGCCAACCCCGCCGACCGCGAAGGGCTTTTATAGCTTCTGCTTAACGCCATCATTCCCCTTAAACGCCAGATTTTTTACACCATAGCACACCGCCATCCATTCGCCAACAGCAGAGCGCATTGTCATACTGAGGGCGCGTTAGCGGCCGAAGTATCTATTTCCGGAAAGGGATTCTTCGCCTGAGGCTCAGAATGACAAACTGAAACAGCGCACGGAAGGTCTTGTGGTTAAGGTAGAATATTGTAAATCTGAAATGAAAGGATCGATGAAAAAACAGGTTGCCGCCGCCACGCTCGCCCTCGCCTTTGCCGGCATCGCCCTTTTTCTCTTCCAGCGGCAGGCGGGCGAGTCCTATTTGAAAAGCGGCAAACGCCTCTATGACGCCAACAGCCCCGCCGCGGCGGCCATGCTGCGCCGCGCCTCGTGGTACGCCTGCGCCAATCCCGCATCGCATTACTTTTTTGCCGCCGCCCTGCAAAAAGAGGCGATGGCCTCCACCGCCGCCGGCGCGCGGGTGCGGCTGGTCGAAGGGGAAGCGGCGCTTCACAAAGCGCTTGCCATCCGCGCCGATGCCGCGGCCCTTCAGATGCTCGGCCAAAACAGGATGCTGGATGGAATATTCGACGACGCGCTGGAAGCCTATAATGCCGCCTTTTTTCTCTCCCAAAAAGCGGCGGACGCCGAAATGTGGAAGGGGTTGCGCCAATACCAGGCGAAGGCGGCGCAGGCCGCCTTCGCGCGCGGGGCGCTCGGCCCTCCCCTTATCATAGCCTACAACCACTTTTCGGGTTACGCGCCGTTCCCCCAAAAAAATGGGATGACCGATTTTCTATCCGGTTTCTTCAAAACAGTCCCGCCGGAACGCTGGCGAAGCGCCACCATCGAAAAGGACGGCCCGGCGCTCAGAACGCTCTTCGCCGAACGCAGCCCCAATGAGCGCCACGCCATCATCGACGCGCTGCGTCACGATGACTTTGGATTTGTCGCCGATTATCTGGAGGGGCCATGACCGCCACCCGCCTGCGCGAATGGCTGCTCAAAGGGCTGCTGCTCGCGGTTCCCATTGCCTATGTGCCGTGGGCCGACGAGCCGTACCGCGCCTTCCGCGAAGAGCTGTTTCAACTGGCCGGGGCGGGCGTTCTTCTGCTCTGGCTCTATGCGCGCATCACCCGCCAGAATGAGGGTTTCCCCTCTCCGCGCGGCATTATAACCGATGTCATACTGTTCGTCTGCGGCGCGGCTGCGCTGTTCCTGTCGCTCGCGCTGAACGGCGGCAGCCTTTCCGCCGCCATCAACGTGGCGTTGGGGGGAGTCCTGTTCCTCGCCCTGTACAACGCCATCAGGGCGGAAACGGCGTTTGAATGGACGAAGCTGTTCATCTTTACCGCCGTGCTCAACGGCATTCTGGGGATCGTGCAATTCTTCGGGTATGACCCGTTCTTCCAAAGCCTCGATCCCGCCTTCCACAACGTCTACCGCCGCTACCTGGTGGCCGGGTTCATGGACAGCCCGAACATGCTGGCCCCTTTTCTCGCCTCGTTCGCGCCGCTGGCCTTCTCCTTTTTCATGCATGAAACCACGAGAAACAAAACCATCGCCTGGACGTTGCGCGGCATTTTTCTCCTCACGGCGGTTTCGTTAACGCAAAACCTCGGCGCCCTTCTGCCGCTCGGCGCGGTGTTGGGCGTGATGCTTTTGTATTTTACGTTCCGCCGCCCATCCGCCGGTGGAAAACCGGCCGGCTACAAATTGGCGGCAACCTGGGGCATCGCGTTGCTGGTTATCGCCGTGGCGGCAACCGCCTATGCCCGGCAGGACGATACCACCCGCCTGCTCAAGCGGCATTCGATGGACGAACGGCGGATGCAAAACGAAGCCTGCCTGATGATGTTCCAGGGAACGCCGGTTATCGGCAAGGGGCCGGGTTTTTTCTACGCGCATTTCGAGGAATACCGCCGCGCCGTCTGGTTCGATGGCCCGCCTCTCCGCCTGCCGGACCGCCCGGCGCACCAGGCGCACAACGACTATCTGCAACTTTTGGCCGAAGGGGGGCTTCTGGCGGCGATCCCCTTCGGTTGCCTGCTCCTTTTCTGGATGTACCAACACGGCGTCGCTCTGCTCCGCCCGGAACGCCTCCTCCCCTATCCGCTCGGCCCCCTGCTCCCCGGCGCCATCGGCGGCTTCTGGGTTATCGCGCTCAACGGCTTGGGAAACTTTCCTTTTCACATCGCGCCGCTTGTTGTAACCGCGCTCTTCTGGGCCGTGGTGGCGGCGGCGCTGATTAAGCCCCCTCTCCCCTCTCAGTCATCCTTTGAGTAACGAAAAGTCGCCTTCAGGAACATAACGTTTCACTTTTGAACGCTCCCCGTTGTGCGCCGTGAAGTGTGAAAATGCCAGGATTGTGATAGAATTCAACAAACAGGATAAATATGATTCTTTTTATCCACATTTAATGAGGGTGACATTTCCGCCATGACAGGCGACATAGAAAAGCTTTTTCAGCTGTCCCTCGACCTCATCTGCATCGCGGGGGCGGATGGGTACTTCAAAAAAATAAACCCGGCGTTCACCACGCTTCTCGGCTATTCGGAAAAGGAACTCCTCGAAACCCCCTTCATCCAGTTCATACACCCGGACGACCGGGAAGCGACCTTGCAGGAAGTGGAGTCCCAGCTAAAAGGCTCCCCCACCCTCTACTTTGAAAACCGCTACCTGCACAAGGACGGCTCGATCCGGTGGCTGGCCTGGAACGCGCATGCCGCCGACGGAGGATTGCTCTACGCCATCGCCCGCGACATCACCGGACAAAAGCGCAAGGAGGAGAATCTCTCCTTCGAGATGCGCGAGCTGCGGGAAGTGGTGGAATCCAACACCGATATTTTCTATATCTACAACACCGATGGAAAACTGGTCAAGTGGAACCGGGCCATGGAGAGCCTCACCGGCCTCACGCCGCAAGAACTGCTGCACAAGCCCGCCTTGCAATGCATATACGAAGAGGACTGGCCTATCGCCACCCGCACCATACAGGAAGTGTTCGAAAACGGGTATAGCTCGGTTGAGGCGCGGTTCAAAAGCGCCGGCGGAACCCCCGTCCCTTACCTATTCAACGGCTATCTCCTCAAAGATGCCGGTGGAAACGTCACCGGCTTCGCCGGCACCGGGCGCGACATAAGCGCGTTAAAGGACATGGAAGATAAAATCCGGAAAAGCGAAGCGCGGTACCGGGAAATTTTCGAGAACGCAAACGATTTCGTATTCACCACCGGGCTGGACGGCGTATTCACTTCCGTCAACCGGGCGTTGTGCCAATGGAGCGGATACCGCGCCGATGAGCTTATCGGCGCCTCCATCGGCAAGGTCGTACATCCCCATCACCTGGACAAGGCGCGGGCAATGACCGAGGCCAAACTGAAGGGGGAAGCATCCCAAACCCGCTACGAAATCGAGATACTGGATAAAGCCGGCAAGGCCATCATGATAGAGCTGAACACGCGGCTAATCATCGAGAACGGCAAACCGATGGGTGTGCATGGAATCGCCCGCGATACCAGCGAGCGCCGCAAAGCCGAGGTTGAGCTGTCAGAACAATTAAACTTCATCGAGCAGCTGATCAATGCCATTCCAAATCCGTTGTTCTATAAAGACACCCAGGGCCGCTATCTAGGATGTAACAAGGCCTTCGAGCAATATATCGGCAGGCCGCGCAAGGAAATAGCAGGCAAATCGGTCTACGAAATTTCGCCCAAGGAATTGGCGGACATCTATTACGCCGCCGACAAGGCGCTGTTCGACAATCCCGGCACCCAGACATACGAGGCAAAGGTGAAATCCTCCACCGGCGAGTTACGGGACGTATTGTTTAACAAAGCTGTTTTCAATAAATCCGATGGCGCTTGCGGCGGACTGATCGGCGTTATCACCGACCTGACCGCGTTCAAGCGGACGGAAGCGGCCCTGCGCGAAAGCGAAGAGCGGTTCCGCACGCTTGTCGAAACCGCCGACGACGCAATCGTGCTCATGGACATCGATTTCAATATCATTTACGAAAATCGGGCGGCCTGGGCCAGCCTGGGATTTTCCCGTGAAGAATGGCTGGAACAGGGCATCAACCGGGAACGGATACACGCCGATGACCTCGCCTTGATGATGGAAAATAAAGTGGCGCTGTTAAACGAAGGGGCCGCCTCCTACAAATACCGGGTGCGGCACAAAGACGGCCGCTACATCACCCGGCTTGCCAAATCGAAGGTCGTCCAGACGGATGGAAAACCGGTGGCGGTCATCTCCATCCTGCGGGATATAACCGAGATGGAGCGGGCCGCGGAATCAATCCGCCAAAGCGGGCTTCTGATGACCGCCGCCGAGCGGATGGCCCATATCGGCGGCTGGGAATATGACGTGAACAGGCAATCGATGGACTGGACGGACGAGGTATACCGCATTCACGGGCTGGAGCGTGGGGAGGTTCCGGCGGGATCGGCCGCGCACATCGCAAGGAGCCTGGAATGCTACGATCCGGCCGACCGCCCCGTAATAGAAGCCGCCTTCCGGAAATGCGCGGCGGAGGGGGTTCCCTACGACCTGGAGTTCCCGTTCACCTCGGCCAAAGGGCGGCGGATGTGGATACGCACGGCGGGCTACCCGGTGTTTGGCAAAGGAAGAAACGTCGGCGTTGCCGGAGTCGTTGGACATATCATGGATATCACCGAACGCAAAGAGGCGGAAGAACAGCTGAAAACGGAAAAAGAAAAAGCCGAAGCCGCCACTTTGCTGAAAGATAAATTCGTTTCGCTGGTCGCCCACGACCTCCGCTCCCCCATGGCGACGGTAAACATGATGGTGAACCTCACCCTGTCGAACCTGAAGGCGGGCCGATACGCGGAATCCACGGAGATGCTGGCGAAAATACATGTCATGGGCGAAACGATGATGGAAATGACGGTGAACCTCCTTGATGCCGCCAAACTGCAGTCGGGAAACATACAGTTGGCCAGAAGGATATTGGGCGTAAAAACCGTCTGCGATGCCCTTGTCGGCGAGCTAAGCCATATCGCGGACAAAAAAGGGGTCGCTTTGATAAATAACGTGCCGGATAACGCCCGATGGTACGTGGATAAAATTCTTTTCCAGAGGGTGATCCATAACCTGGTGACGAACGCGGTGAAATTCTCCCACAAAAGCGGAACGGTCACCATAAGCGCGTTGACCGGGAACCCCATGCAACTCACGGTAGCGGATACCGGCACCGGCATCCACGAATCCATACTGCCCGACCTCTTCAAGTATGACGTAAAAACCACCACCGCCGGAACCGGCGGCGAACGGGGAACAGGATTCGGACTGCCGATGAGCATGGATATCATTAAAGCCCACGGCGGCACGATACGGGTATCGTCCCGCGTGGGGGAAGGCTCCCTTTTTTCCATTGAAATGCCGGATGTAAAACCGGCTGTGCTGGTGGTGGACGACGATGAGGGCGCGGTAGCCCTTCTCCGCATATATCTGGAAAGCATGGGCGCCGCCGTGCTGACGGCCGCAAACGGCGCCGAAGCGATGGAAATCGTTCAAAACAATAACCCGGCACTGGTGATCACCGATATCGCCATGCCGTTGACAGACGGACTCGCCCTCCTCCAAAACCTGAAAAACAGCCCGAAGCATAGCCAGATACCGGTGATCATCATCACCGGAAACCGCAGTATCGGCATCCGCCAAACGGCCTTTGAATACCACGCCGACGACTTCATCACCAAGCCGCTGTCCGAACCCGATTTCATACCGCGCATCGGCAGGTTCATCGCGGGCTGATTCTCTTTTTCTTGTTACCTGCCAAGGCATCGGACATACTTGGCAGGCATTAATAACATCGTTTAGAATATTTGCATTGTCAAATTTCGGGTGTTTTTAAAGAAGAGTTTGATTTTTCGTGACTTTTTTATCAGGCCAATGTTCGGCTAACTTTTCTTCCATATTTATTACACCTTTATTGCGGCAGCAGTAAACCTATTGAAAAACATTATCTCACACATCTGGCTGGGGCGATTTAACCGCACAAAAAGACACTAAATATCATAAAAATACCCTTTTGGGGTTATTGCGCAAATCATATCGCCATGTAAGGCTATCAACGAGGGTAAATACTCCCCGTTTCCCTGAATTGCAGATAATGGCTCGACAAAGGGTGAATTTCTTCCAGAGGCCATACCGCAGGAGAACTCAAATGACCGTAGACACAACCGGTGCAGAGCGGGGTTTTCTTATAACGCAGACCCAATTGGCGGAGAGATGCCGTATGGTATCTATGGGGGCCGCAATACTGCTGATCTTTGTCGGCGGTGTAGCTCTTATCGGGTGGGCGGCTGATGCGGCTCTCCCAAATACGACTTGGCACAGCCTTGTCGCCATGCGGGCCAACACCGCCATAGCCTTTATTATTACTGGCCTGTCTCTCCTGTTGCTACGGCAAAAATGGTCCCGCCGAATAATGTTTTCGGCTGCCGCCTCTATCCTGGCCTTTTTCGTAATGGCTCTCGGCCTGCTAACGCTTATGGAATATTTGTTTAATCTGCATCTGGGGATCGATCAACTGTTATTTAAAGATATTTCAGGGTCTGTACCGGCTCCGTACGGCACCCGGATGCCGCCGATGCCCGCCCTCAACTTTTTCATGCTCGGCATCTGCCTGTTATCCCTGCAAAGTCCGCGCGGCTTCTCAATTGCGCAGTGGCTGGTCATGCTCCCTTTGGGACTGTCAACCCTGGCCTTGGCTGGATACTTGCTTGGCGCTCATCAGGCAAACTCCACTACCACGCTATTGTCAGGGATCGCGCTTACTCCCATTCTGGCTTTTCTTTTGGCGGGCATAGGTATTTTCCTTTCCCGGCCGGAATGGGGAATTGCATCACACTTTTCATCGGACGGGGCGGACGGCGTACTGGTACGCTACTTTATTCCAGCCATTTTCGTTTCCGGCATCATCATCGGCATAATCGTTCATTATCTGCACGAAATGGGCTTCTACGACCACGGCTTCGAGATCGCTTTCTTCGTGGTGATGGTCATAGGAACATTGGCGATCATGATATTGGTTATAGCAAAATACCTGAACAGCATTAACGAATTGCGGGCGGAGGCGGAAATCCGCAACGGCATCGCGGATAACGCCATCATGGCCGCCAACGCTTAAAAAAAAGGGTGATGTCCTAATTTGAAATAATTATTTTTTCGGTGGAAATTCCATAAAGGATGAATTTGTGAACAAACACCTTAGAGTACGCAAGGATCTTGGAGTGTTGACATACAAAATCAATGCGTTGCGTTTACTTTTCCTTGCCAAACAATGCAATTTATGTCGTTAGTTTGCCTTACACTCCAAATCCGGGTATTTAAGGTGGCCGTTTACATTTCTCCTTGAGGCAGAAGAAACACCTTCAGACTTAATACCAATTCGGTAAGGTCGACCGGTTTGCGAAAGACCGCCTTGGCCCCCATTTTCAATAAACGTTGTTCCGTTTCGTCAGAGCTGATGCCGCTGATGACAACGATTATGGGGCTGTCCGGCTTGTTTCCCGCCTGCTCAAGTACGTCATAACCATTAATTCCCGGCATTCGGATGTCAAGCGTAATCAAATCGGGTTTTTCGTTCTTAATAATATCCAGTGCTTGTGCGCCATCCGTACAGACCTGAACGGCAAATCCAACCCGCTCCAGGTATCCCTTCAGGGCTTTGCCGAAATCATATTCATCGTCGACGATCAATACTTTTTTATTGTTTTGCATTTTATTCCTCACACAAAGTATAGCATTGTTGCCTGGCGTTATGTTTTGAAAAGCCTTCGATCAAGCAATGATCCTATCGTTGCAAACAGAGATGGAAAATCGACCGGCTTTCGGTGGACGGCTTGCGCCCCCATGCTAATGAACGATCCTTCATCTTCCGCAAGTTCGGCTGCGCTGATAATGATAACGGGCATAGTCTTGTTGGTTTTGCGCATCTCCGTAAGCACATGAAGTCCATTCATCGCGGGCATCATGCTTTCTCCCGGCATCATTATATCCAAAGTCATTAGGTCTGGAGCCACTTTTCGAATCAAGTCCAGCGCTTTTTGTCCGTTGGTCGCCATGTACGTTTCGTATCCCAGCTTTTGAAGCGCGGCGGCCAGAGAACCGCAAAAGACCGCTTCATCATCCACGATAAGTATCCTGGCTTTCCGTTCCAACTCATGGCCCTTCCAAAACGCGAAAATCATCGGGCACAAGATCCATCTCGCAAAAGGTGGAAAGCTGCTTGATCAATCCCTGGTCGAGCGTAAACCCCTTTGCTAGAAGTAACGTCCCCTCATTTGTGTGAATGTCTTTTGCCACAACCATGCCGGGTTTCAACTTATTTAACGGTACCTTAATCAAACGTCCCACTTTAAGGTTCATACTCTCCGCGGCTTCTTGGACATTTTTTATTATGTTCCTTTGAAAATGCTTACTGGCAAGGCTGTATAGATGTTTAAACGCGAATTCCTCTCTTGCCTCATCAGATGCCAAGTTTTCCATTGTAAACCTGCGCCGCGAGACAAGCTCGTCGAATGCATTCACGACGCCAAGTATTCTTGAGCATAGAGGAATCTTCTCATCAAGCAGCCCATCAGGAAAACCGCTGCCGTCCAGATGTTCCAGATGGCTTCGGATTATAGCGCCAACATTGGCGAGTTCGCCCATCGGGGAAAGGATGTTTTGGGCGAAAACCGTATGTTGTTTTACAAATGAAACTTCTTCCGCCGTAAGGCCGGCAAAGGGCGTCTCCTTAAGTTTTTTAGGAAGGGAAACAGTCCCTATGTCATGCAATAGGGCCGCCATCTCCAAATCCAGCATATCCTTGGGCGAAAGTTTCAGTCTTTTGCCCGTTTCCCGCACAAGCGCCGCCACTCTTCTCAAGTGACCGCCTATGAAAGGATCATAGGTTTCGATTAACCCTATGAGCATCCTCACCGATTTAAGGAAATTGTCCTTAAGTTTTGTATTTAGAAGCTGTATTTCCTTCGTCCGCTCATCAACTTTTTGCTCAAGATTTTTCTGGTAATCGTTAACCTTGAGCACCAAGCTCCTGTGCTCAAGCGCCCTGTTTACCTCCGCATAAACCGCTTGCAGGTCGAGCGGCTTCATCAGATAGCCGAAGGCCCCGGCCTGGAGGCAGGATATGCCGGTTTCAAGATCGCCGATGGCCGTGGCCATTATCACTTCCGTTTCCGGGTATCGCTCTTTCATGTGCTTGAGACATTCGATACCATCCATCCCCGGCATACGGATGTCCGAAAGAACCACATCGGGTATATTTTTAGCGGCTATCTCCAAAGCCTCCGCTCCATTACCCGCGCGATAGACGGTGAAACCTTTCATCTTGAGGAAACGGCTGAGTGTTTCCGTAATCTGTGGCTCGTCGTCAACCACCAATATGCTGCTTATCGGCATAACGTCCCTTTCAGACAGATGAGAATTGAATAAACCGCTCAATCATATGCATGCCTGATTTCATCTCCTGGCGGCATTGAACCTCTGTGCTCCAACGCACGCCCTATCTCGGTGAAAAGCTCCTGGAAGTTTATCGGCTTATCAAGATAGCTGAACGCGCCAGCCTTTATGCAGTCCTCGGCCACCGACTTATCCGATATTGCCGTGACCATTATCGCTACGGTATCGGGATGGTCTTCCTTTATCCTTTTTAGCGCCGTAATGCCGTCCATAACTGGCATTCTCATGTCGAGTAGCACCACTTCCACATCATGGCCATTAAGAAATTCCAGCGCTTCCACACCGTTATGCGCCGCGAACGCCGAATAGCCTTTCTTCACGAGAATCTTCACCAGGTTTTCGCATGTCCGGATTTCATCATCCACAACCAGCACCCTGTTCATTGCTCCCCCGGGAAATCCATGAGATATATTTTCTTATCTAAAAATACGTCCACAAGGGCCGGATCAAATTGCGTCCCGCTGTTTTCTTTGATGATGGTAATCGCCTTATTCGTCATCATCATGTCCCTGTACGGGCGGTTGCTCGTCATCGCGTCGAACGCATCGGTCAATATCACTATCCTTGCGAGCAGGTCGGTATTTTCATTGGGCAATCCATTGGGGTACCCCTTGCCGTCATATCGCTCATGATGATGCCTCACAATAAGTTCCGCCCTGTTTAAAAATTCTATGCCGGATATTATCCGGTCCCCCACCAACGGATGCAGTTTAATTTCCTTATATTCCTCTTCTGACAGTTTTGACGGCTTATGCAGTATCGCCTCGTTTACCCCGATTTTGCCGATGTCATGCAGAAGGGCCCCATATTCGAGGATCTCCAAATCCTCTTTTGAAAGCCCGATCTCCATCCCCAAGGCGCAGGACAGTTTCGTAACGCGATTGCAGTGTCCTCTTGTATAGGGGTCCTTCGCCTCTATGGCCTCCGCCAGCGAACGGATAATTTCAAGATTGGCTTTCTTGAGCGCAAGATAAAGTTCGCGGATGGACTTTGTCTGCTCGGCGACCTTTTCCTCCAGCCCTTTTTGGTATTCCCGGTTTTCCTTTCTCAGCCGTCTTTTTTCCAGTTCCGATTCCATGGAGTGTTTCAATTCAAGGAAATTCACCGGTTTGCGGAGAAAGTCGTTCGCGCCTGCCCGGATCGCGCCCAATGCCGTGTCGATATCGTCCGACGCCGTTATCATGATTACAATGCAGTCGCTAACCTTCTCCCTTATCCGCTTCAGCGTTTCCACACCATCGATCCCCGGCATCCGTATATCGAGGAGCACCACATCGGCGGTTGCCTGTTGGAGTTGGCGTACCGCGTCTTCCCCGGAATTGACGTACGACGCCGCAAATCCCTCATGCTTCAGGAACAGGGTAAGGTTTTCACATGAGGCGATTTCATCATCGACTACAAGTACCGTTTCCTGCCTGGGAATCATGTCTTTCACGCTCCGCCCCGGTCATACGGCAATTTTACGGTAAAAGCGCAGCTTTCCCCGTCGACGCTTTCAAGGAGAATCGTGCCGCCGTGATTTTCGATTATGCCCATTGCGATGGAAAGGCCCAAGCCCGTCCCTTTGCCCTCGCCTTTTGTAGTGAAAAAGGGGTCAAAAACCCTTCTTAGAACTTCAGGTGACATGCCGGTACCCCTATCATTGAATTTTATATATGCCCATGAATCGTCATGTGTGGTGGTGATAGTAAGGTTGCCTATCCACCCGGACTCCCTTAGCTTTTCGCGCCCCAGTTTCCGCTGTTTTTCCTTCATGCTGTCCGCTCCGTTGTTTATCAGGTTAAGGAAAACCTGCGCAAGCTGATCCATGTCGCCTTTCACGATAATCGGGGAGGGATGGAAATCCCTGGCGAAATTTATGTTATCCAGCTTCATTTCATATTCGACAAGGGCGATGGTTTTACCGATAAAATCATGCAGGTCGATTTCCACTATTTCAGGCTTTCTTGCCCGGGCGAAATCCCTCAGGTTTTCCGTGATCTTCACCGCGCGGGTGATCTGTTCCATTATCCCCTTATAGGACTTGAGCACCTCTTCCGGAATATGTTCCTCCAACATCAAAAGTTGTATCGAAGTGGAGATGATATTAAGCGGGTTTTTTATTTCGTGCGCGACGCCCGCCGAAAGCTGGCCTAACGCGGCCAGTTTCTCGTTGCGGATAAGCATCCCTTGGGCGACTTTAAGGTTGTCCAGGGCGGTTTTCAGTTCTTCATTCGATTTTTGTAATTCCGACGCCGCCTTGATGCGTTCGGTAACATCGTTAAAAACGACGTACATCAGTTCCCCGACGACGCTGAATGTTATTTCGATATGCTTTATGCTCCCGTCGGCGCAGGCTATGCGGTATGTCCTGACCGGCGGAAAAGGCAATTCACCGCTAACCACGCGCCGTATGTCCTCGTACCATTGAGTGAATACCTGATTGCGGTATTTTTCATCCGGGTATGCCTTTACCTTCCAATCGGCGACCGTGGGAATGTCCTCCGGGGTGTAACCAAAGAATCTCTGGAATTTCTTGTTTAAGAATGTGATCCTTTCCTGGGAATCGGTGATGCCTAAAAGAAATGGCGCGTTATCCACTATCAGCCGGACACTCTTCTCGCTCTCTTTAAGCTGCTCGTAGAGCTTGGCATTATGCATCAGCACGCCGATCTGCCTTCCTATCGCCGCCAGCAGATCCAGTTCGTCCTTATAAAAAACGTGCGTTTTTTTATAGCCGAAACTCATGGAACCGACGAGGTCATTTCCTGAAAGGAGGGGGACACCCACCATGCTTTGAAGACCCAAAGCCACTATAGTTGGGGCTAGATGTTCCGTGGGATAATTGCCGACTTCCCTAACCACCGGTTTCATTTCGGCGGCGGCCGTGCCGACAACTCCATTGCCAATCTTAAGAGTAATAAGCGGTTTAACCTCCTCTTCAGATAGACCGATGTGGGAGCGGAGTGCCAGCGTTGCCTTATCCGGCTCAAGAAGGTAAATCCCGCCGGTGTCAATTTCAAACACGTCTATAATCGTTTTGAGTACGGTATCGAGCATTTCTCGAAGTAACGGTTTCTCCGCCGATGACTTATAGATGGCATACAGAGCCGAAAGTTCCCTGTTGCGCTTTACTAGATCCACTTCAAGCTGTTTGCGCTCGGCTATCTCCCCGGCCAGCGCGGCGGTCCTTTGTTTTACCTTCTCATCAAGCCGTTCGTTATTCCTTTCCAGCTCCTCCTGCAACTTGTACAATTCAAGATTGCGGCGCACGACGTTTTCATACGTCGAAAGCAGGAAATTGAGGGTCTGCCCCCTGCTTGACCTCAAAGAGTAGCGCTTGTGGTCTATCGTGAATTCGATGCATTTCTCCTTGGGGTTATTGGTGAACCGGATAGGGGATGTGAGCAATGATTTAACCTTGATAAGGAGGAATTCGGCTTCGAAAGGTTTGGTGATGTAGTTGTCCGCCCCCGCCTCCAGGCCCTTGATCACATCTTCCGGTTCGCTCAGTTGCGTGAGAAGTATCAGCGGTATGTCCCTCAGCGTTTCGCTGTCTTTCAGCTCCCGGCAAAATTGATAGCCGCCCATGACCGGCATCATGATATCGCTTATGATCAAATCCGGTTTATGTTCCCGCGCCGCGGCAAGCCCTTCCGCGCCGTTTCTGGCCACCGACACCTTATAGCCATATTTGGTCAACACGCGCCTCAATAGCTCCACCTGTATCTCGCTGTCCTCCACTATGAGGATTTCTTTGGCCGTATTTCCCACATCGGTCATTATTTTCTCCTTTGATAGCCTTCAGTTATCAGCGGTCGGCTATCAGCTGAATGCTGACGGCTGACTGCTTATTCGCTATTTCATTACTCCATTCATGGTTACACGCGACATAATCATGGAGGCTATCTCCTCCAGCGGCAAAACGTTCTTCGCGGCGCCAAGCTCTATGGCGCACTTGGGCATACCGAATACGACGCTGGTTTTCTCATCCTGGGCTATCGTTAAGCCGCCCGCCTCGGCAATCGTCTTTAACCCCTCGGCTCCGTCGTTCCCCATGCCTGTCAACAACACCCCGATTACGCCGTTGCCGTAACGTTCCGCAATTGACCTGAAGGCTTCGGTAACGGACGGACGGTGGCCGTTAAACGGGGCGCCCAGCGAATACTTGAACCGCCCGTTGCCGTCAATCAACAAATGCGCCCCCTCGCGCGGGAAATACACCACCCCCGGCAGGGGCGCGGCGCCCTCTTGCGCGATTTCGATTTTGACGGCGCAAACGGAGTTAAGCCATTCCACCAACCCTTCCAGAAATCCATCACCTATATGCTGGATGCATACAATGGGAAGCGGAAAGTTCGCGGGAAGCCGGGAAAGTATGTTCTGGAGCGCCTGCGGGCCGCCGGTGGAGGCCCCGATAGCCACAATCCGCAAATGGGCTTGCTTCGCCGGTAACGGCATCTCCGCGGGCATAATGCATACCGGCATCGCGGCATCCTTCTTGACCCTCCTGAAAACATGAACCCCGGCAAGTATCCTTACCTTGTTGATTAAATTATTGGCCTGCCGGATGTATTCGGTTTCCAGTCCGCCGTGCGGCTTTGGAAACACGTCCACCGCACCAGCATTCAGAAGCTGGAATACATTATTATTCCCCTCGCTCACCGAAGCGCTTATGACCAATATGGGTCTCGGATATTTGTCCATTATTTCCCGCGTAAGCTCCAAGCCGTCCATTACCGGCATATGGAGGTCGGTACAAACAACCGTGGGATCGAGCTTGGGAACAAGCGCCAACGCATCCCTGCCGTTCATTGCCGTTCCCATAACTTCAATATCCGGCGCGGTGGAAAGCATTTTTTTTAAAATCGTAAGCGCTATTAGAGAGTCATCGACCAGCAGGACTTTGATCTTAGGTTGCTGTTCCGGCGTTTCGTTTTTCATTTCCATGTTTATCCTCTTCACCTTTGCCGTCAGCGATCGGCAATCAGCTAGCTGAGGGCTGAAAGCTTCCTCGCTGACAACTATCCATCACACAAGCCTTGCAAGTGTTTCCAGCAGTATCTTCTGGTCGAAGGACGGTTTCGGTATATAGGCGTTCGCTCCCGCTTCCAGCCCCCTCCTTTTATCCTCGTCCGATGCAAGCGTGGTAACCAGTATCACCGGAAGTTCCTTATACTTTTTATCCTGCCGTATCCGGGCGGTGAGCGTAAGGCCATCCATCTCCGGCATCATGATGTCTGTAATGACCGCATCGAAGAGGCGCATGGCAAGTTTACCCAAAGCCTCCACGCCGTTCACCGCCGTAACCACCTCGTAACCGCCGCTTTCAAGTATCCGTTTTTCCTGGGTACGGGTGGTGATGGAATCCTCCACCAAAAGCACCGACAGTTTTCTTTCCTCCGCTTTCACTTCCGCTTCCAGACGGACGGCCACGCCCCGTTTCCGCAATGTCTTCAGCATATCGTCCGGGTTCAGCACCGTGCATATCTCGCCGTTGCCCAGGATTGTGGTTCCAGCAACGTTGCGCACCCGCTTCAATACCGCGCTGTTCGGTTTTAGCACTACCTCCTGTTCATCCAAAAGATCGTCCACCAGAATGCCGAACCTTTCCCCCGGCGCGGAAAGAAGGATACACGGGGTCGGAGCTTGGCCGCTTTCCCGTCCGTGGTGGACCTTTTCTTCCTCCGCCGGCAGGCCGAGGATGTCCGCCAGTTTCGCCACGGGGATAGTCTGTTTGTCCACTACGATCGTATCCCTGCCTTCCATGGAGAAGATATCTTTCCGGAAAACGCGGCGCGTGGTATCCACTAACTCTATGGGAACCGCATAACTATTACCCTTTGCCGCAACCAGAAGTACCCGTGCGGTTGCAAGCGTAACCGGCAGTTTCACGCGCATCAGGCACCCGCCAGCGGGCGGTGATTCAACCTGTACCGACCCTTTCAGCCGCTCCACGTTGGATCGCACCACGTCCAGTCCAATCCCCCTGCCGGAAATGTCCGTAACGAAACTGCTGGTGGAAAATCCGGACGCAAAGACGAGGTTTTGCACCTCCGCCGGGCTGAGAGCCTCCAATTCCTTTTCGCCGAACATTTTACGTTTGACGGCGGTCTTCTTTATCGATTCGATATTCAGCCCCCGGCCGTCATCGGCCACTTCAATTATTACGTTGGTATCGGTGCGGCGCGCCGACAGGCGGATATTTCCGGCACGGGGTTTGCCGGCCTTTTCACGTTCATCGGGCAGCTCTATCCCGTGGTCGATGGAATTCCTGATCATATGCATTATCGGGTCCTTCATCTCCTCGATAATCCTTTTATCCGCCTTTGTTTCTCCCCCGATGATTTCGAGTTCAACCTCCTTCGACCGCTCCCTCGACATATCCCGCACCATGCGGGGGAAAAGATTAAACAGCGTATGGAACGGCAGGAGCCTAATGTCGCGTATGCCGCCGTCCAGTGCGCCAGAGATAAATTCAAACCTCGAATTGTCCTCGTACACCGCGTCCTTCAATGTGTTTAACCGGGCAACCAGATTTTTCATCCGTTCCCCGCCCGGCAGGGAAGCATTTTTATTCTTTCCACCGTTAAGACCTGCCCCGTATTCCCCGGAGATATGTTTAACGGTTGCTTCGCCAAGAACCGCAAGTTCCTCCACCTGCGAAAGGATACGCGCCATGCGGGTTCTCATAACTGTAAGTTCTCCCGATTGCGTCATAAGCTCATCCAATTTTTTTGTTTCGACCCTAATGGTGTCAATGCGGTATTCCCCGTGTGGTTCGGCGGCGGGTTCGCCACGCATTTCCTCCCCTGATTGGGGTTTCGCCTCGGCTTGGGCGGCCGCTACGGATGGCGGCATTTCCTTCGCCTTTTCAACCTCCGCCTTGCCCCCTCCGGCCAATAAATCCAGCATTGCGCCAACATCCACGCTGGCGGATGCCCCGGTCACGGCCTCGTCCACCAACTTTTTTACCGCGTCCAGCCCTTTGTATATCCGGTCGAGGTATTCGGCGGAAAGGGCCTCGTCCCCTTTTCTTGCCGCGCCCAGCATATCTTCCAGCCGGTGGGCTATCCGCTCGACGTCCCTTACCCCAAGCATCCTGGCGGAACCTTTTAGGCTGTGCGCCTCGCGAAAAACGGTTTCAAGAGCGGCCTTGTCCGCCGGTTCTTTCTCAAGGCGCAGAAGCCCCGTCTCAAGATTTTGCAGGTGCTCCCCGCTTTCCGTCTTGAAAAGTTCCCTCAGCTCTCTATCCTCTATCATGATTAGCCCTCAGCGTTCAGCCATCAGCGTTCAGCTCTCAGTTTTTTGATGAGTGATGTTAGCATCCGTTTCACCTCGCATACTTCACCGGCAAGCCGTTCATAATCGGCAGTCTTCAGCAACTTAAGGTCGTGGGAAAGCAACAGATGGTATTCCAGTTCGCTGGCGGATCCCATGCCAATTTGAAGAAAACGGGCAAATTCCGGCTCTCCCTTCCTGCCGCAACCTTCCGCAATATTGGCCGGTATGGACGCGGAGGAACGCCTTATTTGGCTCGTCAATCCGTAAATCTCTTCCCGGGGAAATGCCAAGGTGGCTCCATAAACCGCCAGCGTCAACACATGGCTTTTTTGCCAGACCTTTAATTCCCTGAAATCCCTCACTGCTTCCTCCATTTCAGCCCACACTGGTATCTGGTTACAATCAGCCCTCGGCTATCAGCGTTCAGCTTGCTGATAGCTGACGGCTAATAGCTGACAGCCACTCATCACACTATCGCTTTAAGGTTTTGCGCCGCCTCGTTGAGCTTTTGCACCCCTATCTTTGTCTGGGTAAGCCCGGCGGCGGTCTCCTTCGACCCGGTGTTGATGTTGGTTATCGCGCTCACCACCTGCCCCAGCGCGGCGGACTGCTGCCGCGTGTTCAAAAGCACCTGCTGGGCGTTGTTGTAAACCCCATTTGCCGCGCCGGAAATGGAGTTGAACGTCTCGCCCACCCGCAGGGCGAGTTTGGTGATCTCCTCCACCGTTTTTGTCCCATCCTCCGTCACCATGATGGTGGAATTGGTCGCCTTCTGTATCTCCGCTATAAGGGAATTCGCCTCTCCCGCCGATTTCTTGCTTTGGTCGGCCAGTTTGCGCACCTCCGCCGCCACCACGGCGAACCCCCGGCCGTGCTCGCCCGCGCGGGCGGCCTCCACGGCGGCGTTTAGCGCCAGCATGTTGGTTTGCCCCGCAATATCCGCCACAAGATTTGCTATCGAGCCTATCTGCGCCGTCTGTTCGCTCAGCCGCAGTATCTGTCCGGCCACCGCGCCTATTTTTTCTTTCAGTCCGTTCATCCCCTCAACGGCCTGGCTCACCGCCGTTTTTCCTTCCTCCGTCATCACCGAGGCTTTTTGCGCCACGACCGCCGCGGACTCCGCCTGCTCGGCGGACTGCCGGGCGGATGCCCCCAGTTCGTCCACCGTCGTGGTTGTTTCGTTCACCATCGCCGCCTGTTGCGCCGCCGTGCGCTCATGCTGGCTGATGGTGGCGGCTATCTCGGTGGAAGAGGTGGATACCGAATTCGTCGCCTCCGAGATTGTTCCGCTTATTCGGGAGGAAACATACAGGCCGATGGCAAGTGCGAGGATAATGGAAAGCAGGGTTCCCGCAAGAACAATGATTATAACGGTATGAAATGCCCTGCTTTGCGCTTCCTGCCAGGTTTTTAAAATCGCGTGCTCGGCCTCATCGAACTCCCCTACCATCGCCTCAATTTCCTTGGCCAATTGCAGCGTTTCCCCTTTTTTGAAAATCTCAACGGCGGCGCTCTGTTTCCCCTCGTTTACGAGCGCGATAAACTTTATTTGGAATTCATGAATTTTCCCCTGGGCCGCGATAATCCGGTTCAGTTTTTCCTGTTGCTGGGGATCGGTTACCTCGTTTCCCAGTTCCTTTGCATGTGCCGCAAATTCCTTTTCCCCTTCCTCATATGCTTTTAGGGATGTGTCATTTTTCACCAGAATGTAGCCGCGCACCGCCCGCTGCATTTTAGCTATGCTGAAATGGAGATCTTTTATGTCATCCATGATGGCATGTTTCAACTCCGCATTTTCAGATATCGCTTCAAGCGACCTGATGTTGGCGTAGACCACAATGGCCACGATAACTGAAAGCAAAAGCGGGATGGAGTAGCCGAGCAATATCCGGTACCTGAGCCTCAAATCCTTGAACATTTTATCCTCCCATAAATAGCTGTCAGCAATCAGCGGTCAGCAACCAGCTTGCCGGCGGCTGAACGCCGGCAACTGATAGCCTTTCCTCACCCCTCCTCGTTTACCACCAGTTCCCCTTCCGCAAAGATTTTCCGCAAATCCAGCACCGTCATCATCCTGCCGCCGTATGGCGCGGTTCCTTTCACATATTTCTCGGCGGACGTTGCGGCGGATGGCACGGCAATCATGTCCGATTGCCGCAAGTAGGCTATGTCGAATACCTCGTTAACGGCTATCCCCACAAGCGTTTCCCCCATCTCGGCCACGACGGCCTTCAAGGCATTGGGGCCGCCGGAGGGAAGGTTAAGCAGGTTCCGTATATCCACCAGAGTGACAATATTGCCGCGCAGGTTCATGTTGCCGACGATATGCGCCGGACAACACGGCACCGGCGTAACGCGGCGGACATCCGTAAACTCCCGCACAAGCCCCACGTCCAATCCAAAATACTCGCCGCCAATGCCGACGACCGCCACGGGCATCTGCCCGGACAGCCCGGCATCCTCCCCGCTTTGCCTTAGGTTATGCGCCCGCTCGCGGAACACGGCCTTCTCGCGCGGCGTTGCATCGGGGCAGAATAGTGGATGTTCGGCCAGTACCGCCTCCGCATCATCTCCCGCCTTAACTTCCAACGGTTCCAAATGCTTAATGAGGTTATCGGCGTTAAGGAGCATTATTATGTCGTCGCCAGCTTTCGCCTCCCCATCGAAAAAATGGGGCCGGGATTTTCCTTCCCGAAAATCCGGCGGCACTTCGATATCCGCCGCGGCAATATCCAAAACGTCCAGCACTTCGCTTACGATGATGCCCATTAACCTGTTTTCCATTTCCATTACGACCACGGAATTGGAAATTTGATAGCGATGGCGCTGGTGGCCAAAACGGACGTCGAGATCTATTACAGGCACGATTTTCCCGCGCAGGTTAAATACGCCCGTGATGTACGGTGGGGATTCTTCGATGGGGGTAAGCCCGGGAAGCCAGATTATTTCGCGTACCTGTACGGCCCTTACGGCATACAGGGACTCATGAAGCCTGAAGAGTAAGTAAGGGCATGATAGACTGAATACGGACTGGACTGGACTGGACTGGACTGGACTGGACTGGACTGGACTGGACTGGACTGGACTGGACTGGACTGGACTGGACATCCATCACTCCTACTCCCTCACAGGTTTATTACCTTACCCGACGTTATTGTAACATAATTATACGGGCTGTTAGATTATTAAAATAAGTTATTGCTATTGCGGAGGTGGGATAGCTTGCTTCAGTTGAAGCCGAGCGCCAAAATATTAATGAGTTTACAGAATTTTCAGGAAATCAGCCGGTTTAATAATGAGCACATTGCCGTACTGTGCAATGGAACGCAAATCATCGTCACCGGTAACCAGGTAATCCGCCGAGGCGGATGCGGCGCAGGAGAGAAACTTGTCATCATCGTTATCGCGGCAGACGCCGTTTACATGATCGAATATATCCTGAACGTGAAAAAACGGGATAATTTCCTCCTCCAGCAAAAACCCGATTTCCTTTTTGGTCAGGCGAAACTTGGGATACTCCAATACCGTTTGCAGTTCATGAAAAATCGCGGCGGAAATAACCGGCGTAAAAACGCCTTCTTTCCACAAAGCGTGGAGTTTCGAGACTTCCCCCTTAAAAAGGAGGGCTGACACCACAACATTGGTATCGAGAACCGCTTTCAGGATTTTCTTTTTCTTGCCCATTTAACGGCGCCGCCGACATCTTTTTCCCTCATGCCGAGCTTTTGCATCCTGCCCCTGATTTCCTCCAGCGGCGTTCTTATCCTGGTTATTTTTGCCGGGACGAGCACTATGCGGTTTTCCTTTACATCGATGTCAAAATATTCGATGCCGGGAAACCGGTCGGCGACCGCTTTGGGCAGGGTCAACTGGTTTTTCGACGTTTTCTTTGCGAGCATATTTCTTACTCCCTTACTTCCTTGATATAAGAATACACAACTTGGCATGGATAGGCAAACCCCATTTGCGGGGCGCCGCGCGCTGATAACGATGCCTCACTCCAACAACTTCTCTACCAGCCGGATCAGCTCCCGCGCCGTTTCCGCATAAGGTTTCACGACGCTTTCTTGCGGCAGCGTTCTCAGCGCATCCAGCACGGCCATTCTCATCTTGCGGGCCTTTTCGATGTCACCCCCGTTTTCGTGGATCGCGGCAAGCTCCAGGTTCACGGACGATGGACATCAGACAAGAAATACGAGTATATTCCAGCATCAATTTCTGCTTGAGACCCTGAACAGTTAACGGTTCTTACTCCAGTCACCATTCTTTCAGAGGGTTATTTTCGGTCAAAAAGCCCGTAGGCCTCTTGATAATCACCATTGGCGAACATCGCTATCAACGTGTTAACCCGCCGTCAACTTCGCCAGTTGACACCTGAATTTCACGTAGGATATTCAAAACATTAAACTTATCGGAGCGGTGGAGGAGGTGTCAATGTATCAACCCATTTTCACTACACCCGTTGCCTCATGGCAGAATGTAACCCAAGGAGGCTAATTTCTTTGGATCATCTCCCAAGTGAGTGGGTAGAATCGTCATAATTCCTCCAGCATGCAGGTAAGGATTTTAAGGCGGAGGTACTCCTCATCCCGCAGGCCGTAAGCCCTGCGCTGGATGACTCGA
>JAHFEJ010000050.1 GCA_023248535.1 Nitrospinales bacterium
CCGCCACATCGCCGTGACACCGGCCGCAAACCACCGGCTCCAGGCCTTCTTTATGCATTCCCTTTTTCAGTTTGGCTGCGGTATGGCAATCGGCGCAATCAAGCCCTTTATGCACCGAGCCGTCCAGCGGGGCGGTATCGATGAAAAGCGGCAAGGTGATTTGCCCCCGTTTTACGGCAAGGGATTTATCGGCATGACATATCTGGCAGGCATCGCGTTCCGCCGCCGATGCGTACATGGAAAGCAGGGAAAAAACAACGAGCGTCAAGAGGCGGGCTTTTCCGGTCATATTGCACCCCGAACCGCCATTCATGGCGGCACATTCCACTGGCGGGCCACGCGGGCTATTCTTTCTTAACGCTGTGGCACTTTACGCACTCTTCCTTCGCCTTAACGTCAAAGCTGTCCTTGCCGTTGTGGCATGTGCCGCAGAACTCCCCTTTTTCCATCGCCGCCATTTTTATTTCGCCCTTTGTTTCCTTGGTCCGCCCGAACTTGGACGAAAACACTTTCGGGTGGCATGAGGTGCATTTGGGAACTTTTTTCTCGTGTTTCGTGTGGCTCAACATGACCCAGTCATCTTTGCCGGTGTCTTTCATCACAAAATCGGCCGGCGGCTTTTCTTCTTCATCCTCATCGGTTGCGGCTACAACGGGAGTAACGGTGAAGAAAAAGACGGTTAACAAAACCAGCGGTAAAACCCGCAGCATCCCAATTCGTCCCATGATCCCAATCATTTTCCACCTCCGTTAATGTAACCGCCACACCGCCGGCGTTTCCGCCGGCGGGCAATCGTTCCTTACGGTCTGCCGCCGGTTTGCGTTGATCCGCTGCCGGTCAACGGATCGGTTGTCGAGGCGCTGTTGATAAGGTAGCTAATGGCATCCGCTTTATAGGTCACCGTATCGGCCAGGCTGTTCAGGTACCCCGGCGTGCTGTGGTTAAGCGTTTGATCGTCCATCCAGTCTATCGAATCGTAAATCAGCCGCTTGGCGTAGTACCGGTTATGGGCATATGCGCCGGGATCGTGCTTAAACAGGTTATAGTTGAACGCCGCTCCCATGGTCTGTTGCCCATTCGCCTTGGTTGTGCCCCAGGAAGTGGCGGCGGCCGTGCCGGCGGCGTTGGAATACCAGTACGGATAGGCGGTGGAGTAGTAGAATCCTTTTGCGGCCATCAACATTTTCAACGCTTCGAGGGCGTTTTGGAACAGCGTGCTCTGATGTTCCAACGCCGTGGCGGTCATGCTGTATTGCCCGCTGTGGCAATTGGCGCAGACCGTGGTGGTCAGCGTTGTTATCACCCCGTTGGCGTCTTTCGCATACGGCAGGAAGCGGTGTGAGCCGTAATTCGTTGTTGCATCGGCCGTGGAAGTCATATGGCATCCCACACATGGCCCGTTGGTGCCGGTGTTGGGCGCCGCCGTCGCATCCAGCCCTATTTTGTCGTGTGCATAATAAGACGGGTTTGCGTAGTTAAAGGCACCGGTGGAAGTGTAGTACGTGTACCCCGTCTCGGCAAAAACGGTCCCTCCGGCGGTGAGGTAATGCGAGTTGATGAAACTGGTTCCGGCAGTGAACGTCCGGGTGGATGCCTTGATGCTGCTGCCGCTTTCGCGTCCCGTGTGGCACGAAATGCAGATGTTTGATCCCTTTGCATCGGGGTAGGTAACGGGAGACGAGCCGGTGGTGGTGAAATCGGCCAGCGCCTGGGCGTCGCCATAATAGGTGACGGTGATCGCCCCGGGGTTGCGCAACGTTCCTTTGTTATCGGTGTGGCAGCCGTTGCATGCCAACAGATCCGGTTTGAAATTCACGTCAAACGTGAACGGCGGCGTGTAGGTGGTGCCCGCCCTCAACGAATCAAGGTATGTCGCCAGGCCGGTGGAGGTGTGGCAGCGCTGGCAGACGCCGCGGTCGGTGCTTGGATTGGTTGTCTGGTTGGACCAATTGTAATGCGCCCATGCGCCGAGGGCGGTGAAATCCCCCCCGTGCTTCGAGGCGTGCCACTGGCGGTTGATGGTTACATTGGCTTGGTGGGGATTGTGGCAGTTGGTGCAGGCGCGCGGATCCGAGAAGCCGATGCGGTACCCGGTCATGTCGGCCGAGTTGGTCGATGTTCCGGCGGTACCGAAGTTGCCGCCCGTTGCGAAGTGCGTATCGGTGATGATTTGGCTGCTATCGGTGGCGGCGTAGCTGTTCACGGACGGATCATGGTAACCGGCGGTGTTTTTTGTTCCGTCGGCTTTGAGCAACTGGTGGCAGGTGTTGCAGGTGGCGAATTGCGCCGACCAAGTGCCGTTGATGATATTGGTCAACGCGGGGCCGGCCGTGGCTACAACCGTAGCCGCCCCTGAGATCGTGACGGTAGTTGGAATCGCGGTGTTCTCTGCCAAGAAGCGGCCGGGGTTGTGGGCATCATGGCAGGTCTTGCACTCCACCGCCGAGGCCCCGGCGATGTCGGACATGCCGGCAAGAAGTGTACCCAGTTCGCCATAGGTGGATTGGCCGGTGGAAGAGCCATCGTAAATCTTGCTATAACGCTTGGCGCCCTCATCGGTGTGGCAGCGTGAGCAGGCGGCGGTGACATCGGTGGTGGAACCGGAAACCAGTACGTGGCTGTTCCGTGATGATGCGTGCGCCGAAGCCGTGTAATCGGCAAGGATATTGAGCTGCTCCTTGTAGCGGGCAAGGGTTGTGTGCGGATAAGTGTTATTGTGGCACGTGCCGCATTGGGCGGCGGCGGGATTGTTGTACACCAGCGGGCCCACGCCATAGTGGGTGCCGCCGTTGCCATGGCACGATTCGCAGCCGATAATCGGTTTGTTCACGGTGCCAAGCGTGGTCAGCCCGCTATCGAGGTAGAAATTCAGTATTCCCCGCCCCCCGTCATTTGTATCGTGGCAAGTGGCGCAGGAAGATGTCCATGCGGCATCGGCATGTTATTATCGGCATGACACTTAAAGCAAGTGTTGAATCCAACCGCCGCGACACCAGTGCCACCGGAGCCGCTGGCCGACGCGGCGCTGCCACTGGCGCCCGTTCCCGCGCTCCCTTTCTTGCTGTCGCCGCACGCCGCGAACAAAAGCGGCACCGCGGCCGCCATCAGCACCACCGCCAACCGTTTCATGCGCCTGTTCATAACAACCCCTCCAATACTTTATGGATGACACCTGTCACATGTTTTGCCCCCGCTGGCGGCGCGCATCTTGTCCGCGATCTTCGCCCAATCCCTCGGATGCGGGTTGCGTTTTAAACCATCGGTGGCGGCGTGGCATTTCAGACAGACGTTGCCATCGGGATGACATGATTGGCACGAAGCGAGATCCTGCCGCGCTTCGCGCGCGTGCTGAGCGGACCATTCGTGTTTCGGCAGCAGGCTGTTGGGGTGGCACTGTTGACATTGGCCGGTGGTGAACGAGCTGTGCCGCACGCCGCCCGCCTGAACCTCAAGGTCTGAAAAACCCTTGCGGTGTGAAACGCCCATCAACTCTTCTTTGCTGAACCGGGCATGGCAATCGGCGCAGAACCGTTGGTTGTCATGGCACCGTTGGCAGGACGCGGGATCGTCTTTTGCTTTGATGGGGTGAATTTCCCGGAAATCGCTCCGGTGCGATTTGGGGAGGTAATCCGGACCGCTGGTGCTTGTGTGCAGGTCGGCGTCGATCCCGCCGCCATAATGGCAATCGGTGCAAAAAAACTGTTCATGGCAGGTTTTGCAATTGGTGTCGGTTTTTAGCGCATAGGTGCGGTGGCCGGTTGTCCAGAACGGACCATGGTTTTGGGCCACATTCATGTCTTTGTGGCAATCGTTGCAGACATCGCGCGGCTCGGTGGCATATTTTTTGTGCGCAAACGCCGCGGCCCCGCCCGCGAACAGGCAAAACACCCCCGTTATCAGCAGGAAAAGCGCCGCGGCGCACTTGACACGCTCAGAAGCCGATATCAAAGGTGGCCCTCCCCACAAAACGATGGTTGAAATTTTCATTTGTGTTTTCTTCGGCCCGCAACGTTACATGGCCGCTTTCGCTGATCCGGTATTTGATCCCCAGCCAGTAGCGCGAAGCATTGGCCCAGGTATCCACCGTTTCAACGCGCTGGTACATATCCCGCTGGACGCCGGCCGAAAGCTTGAAATCGCCCGAAACGTCATAATCTCCATAGACCTGTCCTCCCCAAAGACGCCCCCCGCGCCCCTGGCGGTTGTCCAGCGCCACATTTACCCAGACGTTATCCGAGGGCTGGTACATTCCCCCCATGGAAATAACGTCGGCGGTATCGTTTTCCTCGTAGGACTGGCGTTTGTATGCGGCGAAGCCGGAAAGACGGGCCGTCACGTCATAGGCGGCCTTCAACAGGTACTCGCTGTAGCGGTCCACCGCGAAAACGCTGTAGATGGAATTCGCGTCGAAGGTGGGATAAGCTTGGTAGTACTCCCCGCGCAACGCCAGCCGTGCGGTGGGGTAGATGTCCAACCCGGCGATGATCGTATCGAATGACTCGGTAAGATTGCTGTAGGCGGCGCGGGCATATGGCTTTGCCCAACGGAACGAAGAGGCCACATTCACCCCCACGGTTTCCCGGGCGGTGTACTTGTCGTCGTATTTCCTCAGATAACTGATGTCGGCTTCCGTCAGCCCGGTGTTCCGGAGGTAAATGCTGGCGGCCACCGCCATTTTCCGGTCGGTGGAATAATCGGAGTTAACCGGCATCTGCACGTCGCCGCCGGCCGAGAAGGACATCCCGGCATAATGTAAAAGGTTGCGGAAATCGGCGGTCAGCCCGTCCAGTATCAGCCTGCCGGCGGAATAGCTGGCATACTGCCGTCCCATCCGCAACGAAACAATATCCAATCCCCAATAGTCGAGATAGCCGTAATAGAGGCGGCCGTTCGTGGCGGTATCACGCAGGGTTCCCGTGCCAAAATCCTTGGAGACCCTGCCGTATCCGGTGAACCGCATTTTGGATTCACCGTCATATTTGAATTTGAGAAATTCGGCCACCACCGGTTCGCCTTCGCCCTTCCAGTCATTGTTCCAGAGGAACTGCGAAGATGATTTTAGCGAGAAGGAAGCGGCTCCGGCGGCAATAGGGAGAAAACCGGCAAGGAAAATAATGCCGAGGCTTATAATGCGTAAAGGATAACGGAGATGACTCATCACCTGTTCCCCCTAACTTGTTTTTACTCTACCACACTGAATAGTTTTTTAAAGTATTAAATTTAAATATTATGCTTAGTACCGAGGTGCATGGCTTGAGTGCCATGAGGTTTTATTTATTTGGAGATACAACCAGAAGTTGTTGCAGGGAACCAAGCTTACGGATGGATTGGATTTAGCGTTATCAAACCGGGTGGCCGCTTGAGTCCGTCCACAACATTTGACAATATCTCTCGCCGACGCGTGCTTCTTTGCTATTTGGCCGCATAAAAATTAAAATAAGCCGATGCAAATCGACCTCGACCATCAATGCCGCCCGGCGCGGAGTTCCTCCACCGACCAGGAGGCGTGGAGCGTCTCAGACGTGACGTTGCGTTTCACTCTGTTCACGGGGATGAGATAGCTGTGGATATTCTTTCCCTTTTCAACCTCCTGCTGGCGTTTGCGCTTGCCCCCTTGTTGCCGGGAATCATCAACCGTACCAAAGCCGCTTTTGCGGGACGGACGGGCCAACCGCTACTGCTCCCCTACTTCGACATCGCGCGTCTCTTACGCAAAGGGGCGGTTTACAGCACAACCACCACCTGGCTCTTCCGTGCCGGGCCGGTAGCAGGGCTTGCGGCCCCCGCGGCGGCTTTAACTGTCATTCCCGCGCTGGGGCAGCCCGCGCTGATCTCCTTCAATGGCGATATTTTCCTGCTGGCCTGTTTGCTGGGGATGGGCCGCTTCTTCACCATTCTGGCGGCGCTTGATACCGGCTCCAGCTTTGAGGGAATGGGAGCCAGCCGCGAAACACTGTACGCGGCGCTGGCCGAACCCGCGCTTTTGGTGGGACTGGCGGCCCTTGCGGTGGTCACGGGGGAGCTTTCCATCACCGGCATGTTTGCTGGCATCACGGGAGAAGTTTTCGCCCGCGTGGTGCCGGTCTGCGCGCTGGTGGCGGTCGCCCTCACGCTGGTCTTCCTCGCCGAGAACTCCCGCATCCCCTTCGATGACCCCGCAACGCACCTGGAACTAACGATGGTGCATGAAGTGATGGTTCTGGATCACGGTGGGCCGGATTTGGGGCTTATACAGTACGGAGCCGCCCTGAAAATGTGGCTGCTCGGATCTCTGGTGGTGGGGGTGATATTCCCCATGACCGGCGGACTGTACACGACGGTGGTTTACGTCTGCGCCATGTTCACGATGGCCCTTGGAACCGGCGTGGTGGAATCGATCATGGCGCGGTTCAAAATGCCGCGCGTGCCCCAACTGCTGGTGGCGGCCGGCGCCGCGTCGTTTTTGGCCGTTATTCTGGCGGCGCGGTAGGGTATGGTTGGCATCATTGATTTCGTGATGTTCCTTTTGGTGGCGACAAATCTGGCCCTGCTGGAATCAAGCCGTCTGAAGACCTGCATCTGGCTGGTCGCCTTTCAGGGAATGGCGCTTGGTTTCCTGCCGGTGCTGGTTGGCTACAACCACGCCGGCTCTATCGGCCTGCACGCGGTTTTCGTGGGGGTGATCAGCATCCTTCTCCAGGGGGTGGTATTCCCGCTGTTGCTGATGCTTGCCGTGCACCGGGCGAACGTGCGGCGCGAAATTGAACCGTTTGTCAGTTACAACATCAGTATCATCACCGGGGTGGCGGCGCTGGCGGCCTCCATATGGCTTTCGCGGTTTCTGAACATTCCCGCCTCCGCGGGGGGAACGCTGGCGGTACCGATGGCGTTCTTCACCATATTTACCGGCCTGCTTATCATCACCAGCCGCAAGAAAGCGATCACGCAGGTGGTCGGCTACCTCGTGATGGAAAACGGCATCTTCACCTTCGGCTTCGCGGTGATGCCGCACGCCCCCTTCGTGGTGGAACTCGGCATCCTACTGGACCTGCTGGTGGCGGTATTCGTGATGGGGATCATGATCCTGCACATCAGCGCCACCTTTGACCATATCGACGTAAGCCGCATCAGCACGTTGGGCGACGAATGATCTCGCTGCTGATCGCGATACCGGCCATCGCGGCGCTGGCCGCCGTGCTGATGAAGAGCCACCTCTGGCGCCGCCGCCTGATAATGGGGACAGCGTTGCTGCACCTTTTTCTCACGCTTGCCGCTATGGGCGATGGCGGCGGCATCGAAGGATGGCTGGGGTTGGATGGCATCGGCTTCGTCTTCCTCGGCATCACCAGCATTCTGTTCCTTGCCGCCGCCGTTTACGCCACGGGCTATCTGGCCGCCGAAGAAGAAAAGCATCCTCCGCGGTCCGATTTCATCGAATCCAAAACGGTTTTCGCCAACATGCCGGAGGCCATCTTCACCGCCTGCCTCCTGCTGTTCCTCTCCACGCTGACGTTGGCCTGCGCCGCGCAAAACTTCGGGCTTCTCTGGGTCGCCATAGAAGCGACGACGCTGGCGACAACTCCCCTCATCTATTACCACCGCCACCACCGCTCGCTGGAAGCGGCGTGGAAATACCTGCTGGTCAGTTCGGTCGGCATCGCGCTGGCCCTTCTGGGCACCATGTTCCTCGCCGTATCCGCCATGCATCCCGACAGCGTGGAGGTATCGATGTCGCTGGCCGATTTCCTGCAGGCCGCGCCGCGGTTGGATACCATGTGGCTCAAAGGGGCGTTCATCTTCCTGCTGATCGGATACGGGACCAAAATGGGGCTGGCCCCGATGCACGCATGGCTGCCGGACGCGCATAGCGAGTCCCCCTCCATCGTCTCGGCCCTGCTTTCCGGGGCGCAGCTTAATTGCGCATTTTTGGGCATCGCCCGCGGCCTGCAAGTATGTTCCGCCGCGGGTCAAGCCCCTTTCGCGCGGGAGCTGTTGATCTGGTTCGGCATCGTATCCATGGCGGTGGCGGCCGTTTTCATCCTTGCACAGACCGATTACAAGCGGATGCTGGCCTACAGCAGCGTGGAACATATGGGCATTCTCGCGCTCGGCACCGGGCTGGGGGGCGCAGGCCCGTTCGGGGCGATGTTGCATGCGGTGAGCCACTCTATCACCAAGGGAATGCTCTTCATGCTGGCGGGCAACATTCTGGCCATTTATAAATCGAAGTCGGCCCACGAGGTTGCCGGCATCCTGAAAATATCCCCGGTGAACGGCGGACTCTGGCTTGCCGGCCTCTTCGCCATCGCCGGTTCGCCCCCATTCGGCCTGTTCATCAGCGAAATAACCATTCTGCGGGCGGCGCTTGAGGGGGGCCGCACGGCGGTGGCGGCGCTTTATCTTATCCTGCTGGCGCTGGTGTTCATCGGCATGGCCTCACCGATGCTGGCGATGGTTTCCGGCCAGCCGGGGAAGACGCATCCCGAAAACCGTTCACCCGCCACCATCATTCCGGTGGCCGTGCTGGCCGGATTGGCGCTGTTGTTGGGACTCTGGCTCCCCGGCCCGCTGCTTCATATACTGCATGAAGCCGGCCGTTTGCTGGGAGGTTCGTAACGTGAAGAGCCGTCTTACACTGCGTAACGCCGAAGCGGCCCCGCTGAAAGCCATCGAGCCGTTTGGCGCAGGCGCCTTCGCCGAGCGCATACAACGGGATCTCAAGGCCGGTTACCGGCTTATCTCGTTCTTCGCGCACAAAGCCTCTTCCCATACCACCCGGCTCTACGCCGTAATTGCCTACGACGACGACGGCCTTATCCGTGTAGCGGCCACCAATGTAGCCGATTCCTTTGAATCACTCACTCCGGATACGCCGCAGGCCCATCTATTTGAACGGGAAATTTTCGAGCAGACCGGCATAATCCCCAAAGGGCATCCGTGGCGCAAGCCGGTGCGTTTCATCGCGGCGGCTCCCGAAGAGGCGGGGGTGATGAAATTCCACCGCGTGGAGGGGGCGGCCATACACGAGGTGGCCGTCGGCCCGGTACACGCGGGCATCATAGAGCCGGGGCACTTCCGCTTCCAGTGTGAAGGCGAGACCGTACTGCACCTGGAGATGGCACTGGGATACCAGCATCGCGGCATCGAACGCGCCCTGAAAGACGGGCCGGACAAACGCAGCATCCACTACATGGAAACCGCGGCGGGAGACACCACCGTAGGCCACGCCACCGCATGGTGCCAGGCCCTGGAATCGTTGGCCGGGGTGGACATTTCTTTCCGCGCGAGGGCGATCAGGGAAATCGCGCTGGAGTTGGAGCGGCTGGCCAACCATGTGGGGGATATCGGGGCGTTGGCGGGCGACATCGGTTTCCTTCCCACCGCGGCGTGGTGTGGAAGGCTGCGGGGCGATTTCCTTAATATGACCGCCGTTCTCTGCGGCAACCGGTTCGGCCGCGGCCTGATCAGGCCCGGCGGCGTGGCATTCGATATCGCCAAGCCGCAGGTGGCGGACATCCTGAACCGTCTTGACGAAGCGTACGAAGGGCTGGACACCGCCGTGCCGATGCTGTTCGATTCCCCATCGGTTCTTTCCCGCTTCGAGGAGACCGGACGCCTCTCGATTCACCATGCGGTGGACCTCGGCCTTGTCGGGCCCGCCGCGCGCGCCTGCGGAATCGAACATGACGTGCGGAAAAATTTCGCCCGCCGCCCCGAGCCGTCCACCCGCTTCACCATCAGCACATGCAACACCGGCGATGTTTTGGCCCGCGGCATGGTGCGCTGGCTGGAAATACAGCGCTCCATCGCCTATGTGCGCGACCGCATACGCAGCCTGCCGGACGATGCCACCATGCGCCCGATGAAAGCGCTGCGCCCCGCACACTTCACCGTATCGCTGGTCGAAGGCTGGCGCGGCGAGATTTGCCACACCGTTATCACCGGTGCCGACGGAAAACTGGCCGCCTGCAAGGTGGTCGATCCCTCTTTCCATAATTGGATGGGACTCGCCGCCGCCATGCGTGGACAGCAGATTTCCGATTTCCCTTTATGCAATAAAAGCTTCAACCTAAGCTATTGCGGCCATGACCTCTGAGGTGAATGATGGGACTTATTGATATCCTGTTCGCCCGCGCCAAGCAGGGGCACCGCACCATCGGCTTCCCGAATGATGCGCCGGTTCTGCCGGAGCTTTTTCAGGGGCGGCCGGCTGTGCGGCCGGAATTGTGCCAGGCCGGCTGCGGCAAATGCGCCGATAGTTGCCCCACCGGGGCCATCACCGTGCCGGCGCATATCAAAAACCCGGAGTTGCTGCTGTTCGCAACCTCCGATGACGCCAGCGACGGCGGCGACGCGCTAAGCCTCGACTTGGGACGCTGCCTCTTCTGCGGTGAATGCGGCAAAGCCTGCACCGAGAAAGCGATTGAGTTCACCAAAGAGTACCGGCTGGCCGCAACCTCGCGCGAGGCCCTCAAATTGACTGGCGAAACCTTCGAGCTGGCAAAAGCGCTGGATGAAAAATCGTTGAAAGTATTCGGACGATCCTTCAAGTTGCGGCAGGTGAGCGCGGGAGGCTGCAATGCCTGCGAAGCCGATATCAATGTGCTCAATACCGTGGTGTTCGACCTGGGGCGTTTCGGCATTCAGTTTGCCGCCTCGCCGCGCCATGCCGATGGATTGCTCATCACCGGGCCGGTGACAAGAAACATGGAGCTGGCGTTGCGCAAAACGTGGGACGCCGTGCCAGAACCGAAAATCGTCATCGCCGTTGGCGCCTGCGCCATCAGCGGCGGCCTCTATGCCGGACATGCGGAAACCCGCAGCGGCGTCCCCCCCTGGCTAAAGGTCGATCTCTATATCCCAGGCTGCCCCCCTCACCCAATCACCATCCTTGACGGCCTTCTCCGCCTGCTCGACAAGCTGGATAAATAACACTTTTCCCAGCCTTGCCCGCCGTCTGTTTTTGTGCACATCGTATATCCGATGTAAATGCACACCCCCCTCGTTTCACTTTGCCTGCAAATCACATCTCTTTGTTTTTATTATGCCTTAACCTATGGCATGACCATTGCTCAATGGATAGAGTATGAATAACGAAATCAATCTTAAAGAGTCAAGAATAGATATGATGAACGGTGAAGATTATTACGCGCAAGCTGCCGCCGCCATGATTGGCGTGGTGGCGGGGTTGCTTGGCGGATTATTCGTTCTATAAAGGGAAATAAAAAAAATGAACGCGAACAACTCATTAGTCAATGAGGCGCGTCTGATGGTTATCGAGGGGCTGCTTGTCTGTGGCATCAGCCTTCTCTTAAACAAGTGGCCCTACTGACGGGAACACATCGCCATGAGCATGAACAGTTCCGCCATGAGGCTTGCCGTAATTATGCCTTCGGCGTCGCCAGCGGCGCGGGCAAGAACCGGCATCTTCAAACGGAACGTCCGCAAGGCCGAACGCGAAATGCTGGTGCGCACCGAATTGGCTTTCCGGCTGCGGGACAGGTTCCCACTTGTCATGAACCTGCTGACGGTGGCCCGCATAACTTCAAAGTTGATAACGGGTCTTTAAAAAAGCCCGGTATGCAAAGGCCGTCCCGAACCTTCCCTCTTCCTTCAATTCGGGGCGGCCTGTTTTTTCATCCGTCGACACTTTTCAAAAGCGCATCGCCCTGATTGGATAACCCCTTTGGGGTATTGACGCCACGAACTATTTAGCCTCTAATGGCCACATCTTGAAACATTCATGCTTGGGAGGCATGAAAGCCCGCCGGGGTTGGCAAGATCAAAGAAAAATGAAACAAGAAGGAGACCGTGTGAAAACATTCGCAAGACTCGCTATCATCTGTTCCGTCATGGCCTTTGCGCTTATACTGCCCAGCCGCGCATTCGCCGATACCGGTATTCAGTTGCGCGTGCCATACCAAGGGGTGACAAACGATGGCGCGCTCAAAGGGGGAGCGAGCGGCTCTGGAGTTCTGCTCTCTTTCGGGCTGGACGCGGGAACCACGGTGGGTCTTCTTTCGGAAATGATCAACTTTACGGACAATAATGTGGCAGGCACTTATAATGTCAACGCCATTCGTATCAGCAAGGACATCCTTGACCCGTTGTTTGTGGCTGTTGATCTTGGTTCTGCCGCAAATGCCGTCAGGCAGGCCACGCTGGCGGATGTGGCGTTCGGCGCGCACCTTCTGGGCAGCAAGGGAAAAGTGAACTCCTATCTCAACGTCGAAGTTTTGTACCGTATCCTCAATCCGGGTGCTTCATTTGTTGCCGGCGGAACCGCAACCAACTATGGCGGCGTTTCGCTCGTCATTGGCGCGGGTCTCAGCTTCTAAATCTCCCGATCGATAAAATAAAAAAGGGAGCCGTTAACACGGCTCCCTTTTTGTACGTTTAAACGGTGAACTATATCAACTTCTGTTTCACCAACTCTTCGGCGATCTGAACGGCGTTGAGCGCAGCCCCCTTGCGGATGTTGTCCGAGACGATCCACATGGCAAGGCCGTGCTTCACCGCCGGATCGCGCCGGATGCGGCCGACAAAGGTATCGTCCTTCCCCGCCGCCTCGATGGCCATCGGATAAAGGCGGTTTGCCATGTCGTCCAACACTGTTACGCCGGGGGCCGATTTCAATATTTCGCGCGCCTCTTCCGGGGTGATCGCGCTTTCAAACTCCACGTTCACCGATTCGCTGTGCCCGTAAAACACCGGCACCCGCACACAGGTGGGCGACACCTCGATACCAGGCGCTTCCATGATCTTGCGGGTCTCGTTGACCATCTTCTTTTCTTCCTTGGTGTAACCGTCCGCCTCGAACACGTCTATCTGCGGGATGCAGTTGAACGCAATCTGGTGCGGGAAGGCGGCTTTTGTCACCCCCTTGAAGGAAAAGAGGTCGCGTACCTGCTGCGAAAGTTCCTCCACCCCCTTCTGCCCCGCGCCGGAGACCGACTGGTAAGTGGAAACCACGATCCGCTTTATCTTCGCCTTCTTGTGAAGCGGATTCAGCGCTACCACCATCTGGATGGTGGAGCAGTTCGGGTTGGCGATGATCCCCTTCTTCTTGTACTGTGCAATGGCGTGCGCGTTTACTTCCGGCACCACCAGCGGCACGTCGGCATCCATCCGCCACGCGCTGGAGTTGTCGATGGCCACCGCGCCGGCCTTCGCCGCCGCCGGGGCGAACTGCTTGCTCCGGTCGCCCCCCGCGCTGAAAAGGGCTATCTCAACCCCCTCGAACGACGATTCGGTGAGTTGCTCAACGTTGCAGGAACGGCCGTTGAACTCAAGCTCTTTCCCCACGCTATTGGCGCTGGCGAGCATTTTTATGCTTTTTACCGGGAACTTCCGTTCCTCCAAAACCTTGATGAACTCCTGCCCCACCGCGCCGGTGGCTCCGGCGATGGCAAGATTGTATTCGCGGCCCATTACAACTCCTTCACGATGAGATCGCCCATTTCAACGGTGCCAACCTTGGTGGTACCCGGCGAATAAATGTCGCCGGTGCGATAGCCTTTGTCCAAAACTTTCGCCACCGCGTTTTCGATGACGCGCGCGGCGTCGGAACGGTCGAAGGTGTACTCCAGCATCATAGCCATCGAGAGGATGGATGCGATCGGGTTGGCTATCCCCTTCCCCGCGATGTCGGGCGCGCTGCCGTGAATCGGCTCGTACATCCCCTTCTTTCCGTTGAGTGACGCCGAGGGGAGCATCCCGATGCTGCCGGTGAGCATGGAGGCCTCATCGCTCAGGATGTCGCCGAAGATGTTGCCCGTCACCATCACGTCGAACTGCTTCGGCGCGCGCACCAGTTGCATGGCGGCGTTATCCACATACATGTGGCTGAGGTTGATGTCGGGGTATTCCTTGTCGCGCACCCCCTGCACCACTTCGCGCCACAGCTCGGTGGTTTCCAGCACATTCGCCTTGTCGATGCTGCACACCTTGCGGCTCCGCTTGCGGGCGATCTCGAACGCCACGCGGGCGATCCTCTCGATCTCGGGGGTGGTGTACACCATGGTGTTGACGCCGCGCTTGGTGCCGTCCGGCAGTTTCTCCACGCCGCGCGGTTTTCCAAAGTAGAGGTCGCCGGTCAATTCGCGCACCACCACCATGTCGATCCCTTCCACGATCTCGCGCTTGAGGGTGCTGGCGTCGACCAGCGGCGCGAACATCTTGGCCGGGCGGAGGTTGGCGTACAGGTCCAGCGCCGAGCGCAGGCCGAGCAGGCCCCGTTCGGGGCGCACGCTGTAATCCAGTTTTTCCCACTTGGGGCCGCCGACCGCGCCGAGAAATATGGCGTCGGCCTTCTTGGCCTTCGCCAGCGTCTCTTCCGGCAGCGGCGTGCCGAATTTGTCGTATGCGGCACCCCCCACGGGGGCGTCGACGTATTCAAAGCCTATCTTGAACTTTTTATCGATGGCGTTCAGCGCCTTCACCGCCTCGACGGCAACTTCGGGGCCGATGCCATCCCCCGCGCACAGAGCTATCAAAGGCATGTCAGTTCACTCCCATTTTCTTTTTGATCGACGCCATCAGCCCGCCCGCTTCAATAAGCTGCTGCATGAACGGCGGTATCGGCGCAGCATGATAACTTTCGTTGCGGGTGATGTTCTTGATCACGCCGGTGCTCATATCCACTTCCAGCTCGTCGCCCGGCTTGATGCGGTCCGGCGCGTCGGCCGATTCAAAGATCGGCAGCCCCATGTTGAACGCGTTGCGGTAAAAAATCCGCGCGAACGACTTGGCGATGACGCAGCTCACCTTCGCCCCCTTGATGGCTATCGGGGCGTGCTCGCGGCTGCTGCCGCAGCCGAAGTTCTTTTGGGCCACGATAACATCGCCCGCCTTCACCTTCTTGGGGAATTCCGGATCGGCGTCTTCCATCACATGCTTCGCCAGTTCCACCGGATCGATGGTGGTGAGATAGCGGGCCGGGATGATGGCGTCGGTATCAACGTCCGCGCCGAACATATGGGCTTTCCCCTTTAATACTTTATTGCTCACAGCACGTCCTCCGGTGAAGAGATTTTGCCTGTAATCGCGGTGGCGGCGGCGACAGCCGGACCGGCGAGGTACACCTCGCTGGTGCGGTGCCCCATGCGCCCCACAAAATTGCGGTTAGTGGTGGTGAGCGCTTTTTCGCCCGCCCCCAGAATTCCCATGTGTCCGCCGAGGCACGGCCCGCAGGTGGGGGTGCTGACCACCGCTTCGGCGTCGATGAACACTTCCAGCAAGCCGTCTTTCATCGCCTGCTTGTAAATATCCTGCGTGGCGGGGATGACGATCATCCGCACCCCTTTGGCGACTTTCTTGCCGCGCATCAGGTCGGCCGCGATCTTCAGGTCGCTGTAGCGGCCGTTGGTGCAGGAGCCGACCACCACCTGGTCGACCTTCACGGTGCCAACGTTGCTGATGGTGCGGGTATTGCTCGGCAGGTGCGGGAACGCCACCTGCAGCTCCATCGTGGAAAGGTCAATATCCATCCGCTCGCAGTATTTCGCGTCGGTGTCCGATGCGTAGTATTTCGGCGTCCGCTTGAAGCGGCCTTCCACATACGCCTTGGTCTTCGCGTCCGGCGTGAAGATACCGTTCTTTGCCCCCGCTTCGATAGCCATGTTGCAGATGGTGAAGCGGTCGTCCAGCGAAAGGTTCGCCGCGCCGTCGCCGGTGTATTCCATCGCCTTGTAAAGCGCGCCGTCCACGCCGATCTTGCCGATGATGTACAGAATGACATCCTTGCCGGTGATCCACTTGGCCGGTTTCCCTTTCAGGCTGAAGAGCATGGTCTCCGGTACGCGGTACCACGCCTCGCCGGTGATCATCGCGGCGGCAAGATCGGTGCTGCCGACGCCGCTGGCGAACGCCCCCAGCGCGCCGTAGGTGCAGGTATGGCTGTCCGCGCCGATGACGAGATCGCCGGGGCCGACTACTCCCTGTTCGGGCAACAGCGTGTGCTCAACACCCATGCGGCCCACATCCCAAAAATGGGTGAGGTTCTGTTCAAGCGCGAACTCGCGCACCATCTTCACCTGGTTGGCGCTGTCGATGTCCTTGTTGGGCGCGAAGTGATCGGGCACCAGCGCCACTTTATCCTTGTCGAACACCTTGGTGGCCCCCGCCTGCCTGAATTCCTTTATAGAGATCGGCGCGGTGATATCGTTGGCAAGGGCGATATCGACCTTGCAGTTGATCAGTTGGCCGGGCGCAACTTCTTTCAGCCCCGCGTGCGCGGCAAGCACTTTTTCGGTAATCGTCATTCCCATTTGGCAATCCCTCAATTGGTGTTAAAAATAAGGGGTAAATTCTAGCAGAATTCCCCCCTTACGGGTAGTGACTACCACCGCACGGAAAGAATGCAGCGGAAAAAACAATTATGCTTACCAAAACCGCCGGGCTTGTGATAGTATTCACTCCTTCAAAACAGGGCAGTCGGGATGTGGCTCAGCCTGGTAGAGCACTCGCTTCGGGAGCGAGGGGTCGGAGGTTCAAATCCTCTCATCCCGACCATTTTTTCAGATCCATCCTCTTTGATCCATTCAGGAAAACACCGTCATCCTTATCATTTGGCGCGCGCGTGGAGTTTTGCCCCACCCATGCATGTTAACGGTGTGAGATGGCGGAATCGTCCGCCCGCGGGGAAACAACGATCCGGGTGAGGGAGCTGTTGTATAGCAGACCGGCCCTTTCCCCGCCTTCAAAGCCGCGCGCATATAGTTCGAAAAGAAAAGCGGCTTGGAAGGCGTAAGCGCCGTCCTCCATCGCATCGCAAGCGAGGTTTTGCGTGAGGTCCATCCCGGGGGCGCCAGCCGAAACATAGCGGTGATCCTTCGGGCAGGGAACATGACGGAAGCCATCGCCATCCGTATGCCGCGCCTCGTGGATAAGGCAGTAGGCGCGTTCAAGAAAATCGGACTTTTTAAAAAATCGGTCGCCCAACCGGAAGTTCCCTTGATGGTCGTTCTCGGCAATGGTCCACCCCTCCCCGTACACGACGCTTTTCATCCTTGCCAGCAGCCACCCTTTCAGCCTTTCCCCGTCAAATCGAAATCCGAATAGCCGCTTGAAGCGGGAAAGGCGGTAATAGGCGGATGGGTTCATCGTCACTTCCCCCTGCGGCAGCGACCCGATACGGCGGACGGTCTCCTCCAGCAATGCCCGCTCATCGGCGGAGAGCGAATCGGCCGCGATATTGTGTTCCCGCCACATTTTTTCTTCGGCATGGGCGGGCAGTACGAAAAGCGGCGGCACAAGGATCAAGACGCAAACCCATCCCAATTTCATTGCCGCTCCTCAAGATAACGCATAAGCCGCTCGCGGAACTCGCCGTCCTTCCGCATCATGGAATCGATATGGCGTCCACCCGGCACTTCCCAAAACTCTTTGGGACCGGGAGCAAGCTCATAGACGCGCCGCCCCTGCCGTATCGATACCACCCGGTCGGCGGTCCCGTGTATCACGATAAGCGGAATCCCTTGCAGGGCCACCATCGTTTTTTCAGGCGCGTAAGCGTCGGAAACCAGAAGATACGGGAGCGGTTGAAAAAGCCAGGTGATCCATGAATTGGCCATCACATCGCGTGCTTCCGACCTGTAAGAGAGGAACGCCGAATCGGCCACCACAACGGCAAGTTCCTTCCGTTCGGGAAAATCCGCCAGTGCGCGCAAAAGCACTGCGCCGCCCAACGATTGGCCGTAAGCGGCCAGACGCATGGGGCGGCCCGCCGCTGCCGCGCGGTCCTTCTCGAACGTATAACCTTCCTTCAAGGCGGCAGAGGCGTCTTCGTTAAGCTCTTTCTGCCCCGCCTCCCCTTCCGAATCGCCGTAGCCGGAGTAATCGAAGGTAAAGAGGTTGTATCCCCGTCCCGTCACCCAGAAGAGCGAATTGAAATGTGTGGTCATGTTTTCGGCGTTCCCGTGGAACTGGATAAAACTTCCCCGCTCGGGCGTTCCATTCCTGGCGGGAAAGAACCATCCATGCAGCGTGGCCCCATGCGCCCCCTTGAAGTAAACATCGCGATACTCGATGCCAGCAGACGCCGGATCAAAATGGCGGAACCGGTCAGGCTGGTAAAAGAGGTGGGTGCACGATGACAGGAATGGAATGAAAATGATGAGGAGAAAAAGAGGATGGAAAAGCCGCCTGCCCCGCCACTTGGCGGAAAACCATAGGGGGATGATCTGCATCACGGCCCTGTCCTCCCTAGAAATAGGCGTCCACAGTCATGAAAACCTCGTTGGCGTCCCGCACGCGCGCAACGGTTGCCGTCAGCGTGTGGTTTTTATCGAATGCGTACCGTTGGCTAAGGCCGAACTGGTAATCATTCGAGTTGTTGCCGAGCGGGTAACGCAACGCTTTTCCATAAAGCTGCGTTTTGAAACCGGCGTTCTCTTCGATCAACACGCCCGCATCCAACCCCAGGCCAATACGGTAGCCGCTGTTGAACCGATCCCCCAATTCGCCGTCAGCGGCAAGCATCGTGTAAAAAACCGCCGGGCCGGTGCGCTGCGAACGGAATGCGTAGCCATCGCTGAAAGAAACGTAAAACGCCTGGCACTCCGGGCACCCTATGCCGCGCAACGAACGGAAACCGAAGCCGACCTGCCACGCGGTGTTTTTGAAAAGCGGCTCGTAAGGAGTGATGGAGACAATATCCACAAATTGCAGTTGTTCAAGGGTAGCCTTGCCAGTTCCGTTGTAGTAGCGGATGTAGGGCTGAAAGTAGATGATCTGCGAGTTCTCGGCGTAGCCGGGGCCATAGGAAAGAAGGTCGTGATAGGCGGGCCGGTACGAAAGCGATTCAAACGCGCCGCCGTCCTGGCTCCAGCCGCCGCCGAGCGAAAGCTTGTTGCTCTCGTGCCCCTCCTCCGGGCCGCGCCCGGAAGACGATGCGGGGGGCGGGGCGGCGGCCAGGCGGCTGCGCTCCAGCAGGGTGCTCCGCTGGTGCTTCAGCAGGCTGTCCTCTTCACTTTTCCGCTCCCGCATAACATGGTACTGCATGTAATTGAGGTAGGCGTCAAGGACGGGGGCTTTTTCATTTTCACTAAGGGCCGCGTAATCAGGTGATGAAGCGTAGGGTTCTCCCGCCGCCAGGACATCGAATGAATTCCGCTGGCCCGCGCTGAACGATGCCAGCTGTGCGTTAAGCCGCGTAGTGAGCGAAGGGCGGAACACCCGCGCGCCCACCAACCCGTCTTCCGCATAGAGGGCCTTGATGGTTTGCGACGGCACGGTGGCAACAGGGAAATGGTCGGTAAGACGGAGCGAGGGTTTTCCGGCTTCGAGGAGCGCCAATATCTCGAAGGCGCAATTTTCGCGGAAATAGAAATAGCGGAAACGGATATTGCCAATCTCCCAGAGGTGAAGCAGAAGGCGGTGCAGCTCCGCGCGGTCAAGCGTCAGCTCGTATTCCCAAATGTCGCGCGCTTCCATATTGCTGTACTCCTGCACCTTCATGTAGTACGGAAAGGTGGAGTAAACCCCGGCGAAAAGGCCGAACATCCCTTTGTAAGCCATCACTACCGGATTATCGGTATCCATGTTCGCGGCGTAATTGACGCCGTAGTTCAGAAGGACGGTGCCCTTGCCCTCCCCCGCCCGGTCGAGCCGTAACAGGGTGTGGCCGAACATCGAGGCAGGACTCGACATGTAGTAAGAGGCGTAAACCACGGTCGCCCGGCTGACGTCGAGCGAGGCGAGCCAATGATCGAGCCGGGGGCATTCCGGACGAGGAAGCGCGCCGGGGTCTATGGCAAGCCGTTCTTTCAACCATTCCAAACGCGCGGGAAAATTGCATTGCGGATGCTCGGCCCCTTCCGGCACTTCCGCCACGGGGATGAAAAAAGCGCGAAGGGTCGCTTCCAGTTCCGCGCGCGGGTCGTTCATCCCATCTGGCGCGTTAAAAAAGGAGGATTCAATAACCTCGCTGGTATCCCCCCCGATGAGGTTCTTCTGGTAATGGAGGAGGAGCCGCCAATAGCGGTCATCCCATAGTTTTTCTTGTTCGGCCCGGCGCAACAGCGGATCGACGTACGCGTTCTCCCGCGCCACGGCGGGCGTTACACGGCAATAAAAAAGCGCGAAAAGGAGAACCGAAAAAAAACCTATAACGCGTGGAATGCTGAATGGCAAGGGTACTGCTCCGTGTTGTTAATAAAAAAGGGGCGCCGCCGCGGCAGCACCCCTTACAGGCTGTTTGCGGTACGGTATCAGGAATCCTGGTCCATGCCGACCTTCAAGGCGGCAAGCATCTGGGCCGGAGTGGTATTTTCCGAGCTGAATATCATGCCGTAGTGGCCGCGGCTGTACGCGCCGAGTTTTTCCGGGGAGTAGCCGAGGAGGTTGGCCAGGGTGCTAAGGTGCTCGCCGGAACCGGATGCCATTTCGGTGGAAAGGCTGTCGTAATTCTTGGCGGCGTAGGAATCGGCTTCCTTGCTGGCGACCACAAGGCCGGACGAATCGCAATTGGAGGTGCCGGTGGTGATGCCAAAGGTCTGGCTGCCGGCGGTACCGTTGGTGGTGGCGGAAAGTACCTGGCTGACTTTGTCGTTCTTGCCATCGAATAACAGTGTGCCAAGGCCGCAACCGGCTGCGCCGTAATGGCCTGCGAATGCGGTGGAAGAGAAAACCATCATCGAAACTATAGCGGCTGCAACAAAGGACTTTTTCATTTGCAATCTCCTAAAATATGGTTTTGCGTGAAAATCCCGGAACACTTCAAAGACCGTTGAACCTTTCTGACCACCTCCCTGTCTATTTGTTTGGTTTCTATTTTACCCAATAGTATCGCGTTACCCGTAATATGGCAACTTAATGCCAAAGACATTCAACAATACACGCTACGCACCGCCACGCCACCATATGATTAAGGATTGTTTTTAATCCCTCCTTCCTTTAACATCTGTTGATACATGGGGTATCAGAGGGCAACTTACAACGGCACCAAGGAATTGCGCGCATTCCTTGAGGACGCCTCGGCAGCCGATAACCGCATAACCGCGTTGGCGGCGGTTCATTCGGGCCTTCTTGTTTCACTCGATCAAACCGGCGCATTCCACCACGGCGAAGGGCTTTCCCCGGCCGCCGGTATCGCGGTCTGCCCGCGGGGGCGCATCTTCGTCGCCGATGAATTCAACCACCGCGTTCTGGTATACGCGCCCGACTTCAGCCTAATCACTTCCATAGGCGCGCACGGCACCGGTACCGGCGAATTCCGCTATCCGCGCGGCATCGCCATCGCCCCCAATGGCACGGTCTACGTAGCCGATGGGTGGAACCACCGCGTAGTCGTCATCGGCCCCGACCTTTCTGTAAAGGGGAGCATCGGATCGCTGGGAACAGGCGCGGGGCAACTGGACGAGCCGTGCGGCGTGGCGTTCGTGAACGGCCAGCTGGCGGTGCTGGAAAAATCGAACCACCGGCTTCAGCTGTTCACGCCGGAAGGCGTTTCCACCGCGATATTCGGCAAACGGGGAAGCGTGGACGAGCAGACGCGGTTTTACGCGGTGCCGGTGCCGCCGGAGATATTCTCTCCCCCCGTCTTTGAATTCCCCACCGCCCTTGCCGCCGATGCGGCGGGAAACTTTTATGTGGCCGATACCAACAACCACCGGGTGGTGAAACTTTCCCCGGCGGGAAACTACATCAGCGCCTATGCAACGCCGGGGCTGCGCTACCCGGTGGGAACCGCCTGCGATGCGGCGGGAAACCTGCACGTAACCCAGTTCAACCGCGAGGGGGTACATGTTTTCTCCCCACGGGGGACATACCTCTACAAATACCTGACGCGCGGCCTTGAAATGCCCGTGGCGGTTGCCTGCGCCGGGAACGCCGTCTTTGTGGCGGGCGGCATGACGGCCCGTGTGGCCGCTTTTGCGCTCGATGCCCGGCATGATGCCGGTTGCACACTGGAGTCGCCGTTCGCTTTCCACCTGAAAGACGCGCTGGGCGCGATGGAAGCCGGGGACTGGAGATCGGCATTTGACGCCCTTGGCGACGCCGCGTCCGCCCCTTCTCCCGGTGATATCGCCCCCCTGCTGCCCGAATACGATTTCGCCCCTTTCCCTCCGCCTATACAGACGCCGCACCCCGGAGCCGCAGCCTTCAGCCGCCTGCTGGATGGTGCGGCCGCCGTCCATTGGAAAACGATCGATGAACTGCTGACCCGTAAAACAGCGGCGGCTGATGAAAACACCGCCGCCATCCTGCAAATCGAGAAAACGTTGCTCATGGGAAGCAGCGGCGTGGACGACTTCATGGTCGCCCGATGGCGCAGCATCAAATCGCTGCTGAATCTGAGCGCCGATTTCAAAAGGACAATGGCCGCGTTGCGCAAAATATCGGAATTCCGGCGCAGGCTGGCTCTTGCCGGTCAGGAGGTTCCCGCCCGCCTGGCATCGCTGTCGGCGGGTCAAGCGGTGGTGACAGCCGTGGGAAAAATGCGCGAGACATGGTTCGCCGATGCGGCGAAGGAAGCGCCGGCGCTGAATTTCAACAGCGCACCCGCCGAACGGGCAACGTTCACCATCAACGAAAACAGGCTGTCACAAATGGCGTTCGAGTTCCGCGCGCTTTCACACATTGCGTCGGACGCGCACTTCGAGATCGCCTCGCTGGCCGCCGCGGGCCTGGTGGAAAAAAAGAGGGCGGTGGAGCATATCGGCCCCGCGCTCGCCCTTCTGCTCGATGCCCCCGAAGATGCCGCCACGCGGCTTAACGTCCTCAACGGCGTTGAAGCGCTGATGGAGGCCGCCGGTCCCCA
>JAHFEJ010000051.1 GCA_023248535.1 Nitrospinales bacterium
GTTGTGCGCAAGCATGGTAAACGCCTCCAACGGAAGCCCGGCCTGCTCAGTTCTTTCCTGCGGCACAGCCCCCTTTCTTTTGACCCGCGTTAGGACATTATCCGTGCATGAATCAATAATCGCCTTCCCCCTTACCCTATCCCTGCTTTAATGCAACAGATATGGCTAGAAAAAGCAAAGTCGATTTTCTGTCCGCTTTAAATGGTTTCTTCCATCCGTTCGATGATGGGGCAGTGATCGGTCACTTTACGGTTCCGGCAATCATCAGCGAGCTGTGTAAGCGTTTTCTCAAGCTGCCGGAGTTGTGCAATTTTCCGGCGAATCTCCTCCAGTTTCTTTTCCACTTTCGCCCGAACCTTGTCGGGATTGCCGGATAAGCGAACCCGAAGGACAAGAAGCGCTTTGACTTCCGCCAGACTGAAGCCAAGCCCCTTGGCCTGGATAATAAAGTTCAACCGCTTAACGCATTCCGTATCGTAAAGGCGATAACCGGAAGAAAGCCGGGCAACCGGTTTAAGAAGCCCCTTCCGTTCGTAAAAGCGGATAGTTTGCACGTTGACGCCCGCCGCCGTTGCCAGAACGCCTATGGTAAGGCGCCGTTCACCGTTTTCCCTCATTGCTTTATGCTACTCCAGCCATCTCCGCCTGAATGAAAAAATGTTTCTAACCCGCACTTGACCCTATATATAAGTATATGGTTTATCCTGTAACTAAGAAAGGTTCCCTTTGCAAAGGTTGCGGACGGTTGCTTTTGAAGGGAGTAAAATAAGCATATGGAAACAAAAACAAAAGAATACCGCATCACCGGCATGAGCTGTGCCGCCTGCGCCCGCGCCATTGAGCGGTCGGTGAAAAAGGTGGATGGAGTGCAAACCGCCGCCGTTAACCTTGTAACCGAAAAACTTCATGTTACCGGAGACGCAGGCGATCACAAGGTGGAAGAAGCGGTAAAGAAGGCGGGATATGGCATCGCACCCCGGCAAACAAATGTGGTGACCATACCCATAAAGGGGATGACCTGCGCCGCCTGCACCGCGCGGATCGAAAAAGAATTGAACAAAACGCCCGGCGTGCTGGAGGCGGTGGTAAACCTCTCCACCGAAAAAGCGACCGTGACCTTCGATGCGGAAACCGCGCGCCTGTCCGACCTCAAGGATGCAATAAAACGGGCGGGTTATGAGCCGCTCTCCGTGTCGCACGATCGGCCGGTGGAGAAAACAGCTCTCCTTCAGTCACCGGGTTTTAATCTCGCGCTGGCGATGTTCTTTATGGCGCCGCTTGCCTACCTCACCATGGGGGTGATGGCGGGGCTACCTTCGCCATCGTTCACCGATCCCGATTCCTCACCCGCCGCTTACGCCGTGGCGCAACTTCTATTTACGTTGCCGATCCTGTTTGCCGGCCGGCGTTTCTATACCTCCGGCGGTTCGGCCCTGCTTCATGGCGGGGCGAACATGGATACGCTGGTCGCTATGGGAGCCACCGCGGCGGTACTCTATTCGCTATATGGCACGGTAATGGTTTTTACAGGCGACACGCATTTTGCCCACAACCTCTACTATGAGTCGGCGGGATTCATTATCGCGCTGGTACTGGTGGGGAAATATCTTGAAGCCCGCGCGAAAGAGCGCACCAGCCATGCGCTTAAGATGCTGATGAAGCTGGCTCCTGAAGAGGCGACACTGATTGAACATGGCGCTTTCCGCAGGATACCCACAGAAGATGTGCACCCAGGCGATCTTCTTCTCGTCAAACCGGGTGAAAAAATCCCGGTGGACGGCCTTTTGGAAAAAGGGGGAACCAGCGTAAACGAAAGCATGATCACCGGTGAACCGATGCCGGTACTGAAAAATCCGGGTGGTACCCTTATCGGCGGCACGGTCAACGGTGAAGGAGTGATCGAAATGCGCGCCGAACGGGTGGGATCCGAAACCATATTGGCCCGCATCGTAAAGCTGGTGGAAGACGCGCAAGGCACCAAAGCCCCCATTGCCGCCATGGCCGACCGGGTTTCCGGAATCTTTGTCCCTTCGGTGGTTGCGATAGCATCGGGCGCGGCCGCCGCATGGCTTCTCAGCGGCGCGTCATTTGAGTTTGCACTCACCATCTTCATCTCGGTGCTCATCATCGCCTGCCCCTGCGCGCTCGGCCTTGCCACTCCCACGGCGATCATGGTCGGCACCGGAAGGGGTGCGGACATGGGCATTCTTATCAAAAAAGCTTCGGCTTTGGAGATGGCAGGAAAGATCGGCGTGGTTCTCTTCGACAAGACCGGCACTATAACCGAGGGAAAACCGCGCGTGATGGATTGCGGCTTCTACAACGGCTTTGATGAGCGGCAGGCATTGACATTGGCGGCGGCGGTGGAATCCGGTTCAGAGCACCCCATCGCGGCAGCGGTATTGGCATATGCCAAGGAGCGTGGCGCCTCTTGGACAATGGCTGAAGGGATCGCCGCCGATCCCGGATTTGGCGTAAGCGGCCGTTTTGACGGAATGAAGGTTGCGCTGGGCAATGTGGAATATATGGATAAACACGGTGTTACCTCATCCGAGGCGGAAACGTTTGAACATGGTTTCTCGGCAGCTGGCGGGACGACGCTTTATCTGGCGGTGAATGGAAAGCTGGCGGCGGCTATCGGCATCGCGGACAGGATAAAACCTACAAGCCGCGCCGCGATTGAAAAGTTAAAACGGCTCGGCCTGGAGACCGTGATGATCACCGGAGATGGCGAAGCGGCGGCGAAAGCAATCGCTTCGGAGGCGGGGGTGGACCGCGCCGTGTGGCGCGTGCTGCCCCATGAGAAAGACGCGGAAGTGCGCAGACTGCAAAGCATGGGAAAAAAAGTGGGCATGGTGGGCGATGGCATAAACGACGCTCCCGCGCTGGCGCGGGCCGATCTTGGCATCGCCATAGGCACCGGCACCGACATTGCCATAGAATCGGCCGATATTGTGCTTATGGCGGGCGACCTTGGCAGTGTTGAAAAGGCCCTTTCTTTAAGCCGCGCCACCGTACGGAACATCAAGCAGAACCTTTTCTGGGCGTTTTTCTACAATACGGCCGGCATTCCGATTGCCGCGGGCCTGTTGGCGCTGTTTGGCGGCCCGCTGTTGCAACCGATGTACGCGGCGGCCGCGATGAGCTTTAGCTCGGTCACGGTGGTGTTCAACGCGCTCAGATTGCGCAATTTTAAATAAGGAGCATTGTCATGAAGAAAGTGGTTTCAATCAACGGGATGACCTGCGGCAACTGTCAAAGACACGTAGCCGAAGCGTTGCGTGAAGTGGCTGGCGTGAAATCGGCGGTGGTCGATCTGGCCAAGAAAAACGCCGTGGTCGAGAGCGATACGGTTGTTTCAGACGAGGCGCTAACGAAAGCCGTGAGTGAAGCGGGGTATGCCGTAACCGGTATCGCCGAAAAATGATCAGGCGGGTTGCTGCTGGGTAAGGCAGTGCAACGTGCCGAGGCCCCACACAAGGTCTACGGCATGAACGCCGATAACGGGACGGCCGGCAAATAATTCGGCAAGAATGCCGAGGGCGATGCGGTCGTTCGAATCGTTAAAAGTCGGAACTATCACCGCCGCATTGCCGATGTAAAAATTGGCGTATGATGCGGGGAGGCGCTGGCCGTCAAAAACCACGGGTGCGGGCATCGGCAGCTCCACCACCTGCACCCTCCCCCCGCTTTCAAGGCGCATCCCCTGCAACCGTTCCCGGTTCTCTTCCAGCAAAGCGTAGTTGGGATCGCTTGCGCTTCTCTCCCGGCAAAGCACCACGGTGGAGGGGTTCACAAAACGGCAAAGATCGTCCACATGGCCGTGGGTATCATCGCCGGCGATCCCCTTTCCCAGCCAAAGTATGTTTGTGACCCCCAGAAAGGCGCGCAAATGCGCTTCCGTTTCGGAACGTCCCATGCCGGGATTACGCACCTGCATCTCGGTGTCCAAAAGACACTCTTCGGTTGTGAGCAGCGTGCCGCATCCGTTTACATCGATAGCGCCCCCCTCAAGCACAAAATGTTGCGCGTCGAATACCCGCTTTTTCAGTTTTTTCGCGGCTTTGACGGCGATACCGTTGTCATTTTTCCAATCGGGATATTTGGCCCACGCATTGAACTTAAAATTGACTATGGCGCTTTCTTTGCCCTTTTTTACGAATATCGGCCCCATGTCCCGCGTCCAACCGCGATTGGTGGGGAACCGGTAAAACTCAATGTTTTCCATCACCGCGCCGCATTTTTGCAATACACGGCGGGCTGAGGATTCGTGCGCGGCATCGTTAACCAGAATCCGCACTTTTTCGCCGGGAGAAAGCGCCTTCGCCATTTCCCCAAACACCCACGGGATGGGCGCAAATTTGCCGGGCCAATCATGCCTGTTGTGGGGCCAGCCGAGCCACGTCGCTTCATGGCGGTTCCACTCGGCCGGCATGGCGAATCCAAGCCAGGCGGGCGTTGTGCGAGGCTTCATTTTTCGCCGGGGACGGGGTCGATGAACCGCCGGGTGATATCGCCGTAGCTGTCTATTCTGCGGTCGCGCAGGAAAGGCCAATTGCGGCGGATTTCCTCGCAGCGGGCGGGGTCTATTTCATGGATGATCGTTTCTTCTTTATCCGTGGACGCTTCGGCGGCGATCTCGCCAAACGGGCTGGCGATGAACGAACTTCCGAAAAATTCAATGCCGGGCGACGCGGCATCCAGCCGTTCGTGGCCGATCCTGTTTACCGCGGCGACATACACGCCGTTGGCAATGGCATGCGAGCGCTGAATGGTGCGCCACGCATCACGCTGGGCGGCGCCGTATTGCGTTTTTTCATGGGGGTGCCATCCGATAGCGGTGGGATAAAACAGCACCTGCGCCCCCTGCATCGCGGTGAGGCGCGCCGCTTCGGGGTACCACTGATCCCAGCAGACCAGGATTCCGATTTTTCCCGCTGATGTTTCAACCGCCCGGTAGCCGAGATCGCCCGGCGTGAAATAGTATTTCTCGTAGTAAGACGGATCGTCCGGAATGTGCATCTTGCGGTAAACGCCGGCAAGCGATCCATCATGGTCAATAACCGCGGCGGTATTGTGATAGAGGCCGGAAGCGCGGCGCTCGAACAGGGATGCGATAATGACAATGCCAAGCTTTTTCGCCAGCCCGCCGAGCGCCGCCGTGGAAGGGCCGGGTATCGGCTCGGCAAGATCGAAAAACGCGGTCTCTTCCTTCTGGCAAAAGTAGAGCGATTTGAACAGCTCGGGCAGGCACACAACCTCCGCGCCACGCTCCGCGGCCGCGGCTATCTTATCAAGGGCTTTTTTGATGTTGGATTCCGGATTGGAATCCATAGCCATTTGGATAAGGGCTATTTTGGTTTTCCGATTCACGTTGCGTAAGGTTCCCTGCTGGGGGTAATGGCCCGCGTCGATTTGTCATCGATGCGGAACTTGGCTATCAGTTCAGCCATTTCCCGCGCCTGACGGGACATCGCCGCGATATCCGCCGTGCCAATTTCAATATGTTTTTTGTTCTCATCCGAAAGGGTGGCGACCTTCCGCATCGCCTCGCCCACCTGCTTGGCGATGACGGCTTGCGAATCGGTTTCCCCTTTTATCTCGAAAAGCTGCTCGGAAATGTTATTTACCGCTTTAATGATCTGATCCGCGGCGACAGTCTGTTCTTTAGTGCCGGCAAGCATCTGCTGGGCCACGTCGCTCAATTCAGAAGTTGAACGGGCCATTAACTCAATGCTTGCGGACTGCTCCTTGGTGGAACGGGCTATCTGCTGGGAGGCAATTTTCACCTGTTTGACGTGATCCATCACTTCCGCGGCATCCTTTTCCAACTTTGCGGAACTTTCTTTTATTTCCTCCGATTGCTCCAGCACATCGCTCATTGCCTTTGAAACCTGCTGGGAAGCGGATTGCTGTTCGCGCGTGGCGGTGGCGATGGTATTCACCAACAACACGGTTTTTTCCACCCCCACCACGATGGTTTTGAGCGCCTCGCCGGAGTTCTGCGCCAACAACGCTCCCTGTTCAACTTCCGCGGTTCCGCGGTTCATGGCGTTAACCGCCACGGCGCTTTCTTTCTGCACCCCCTTGATGAGGCCTGCAATTTCCTTGGTGGCCATACCGCTCCGTTCGGCCAGTTTGCGGATCTCTTCAGCCACCACGGCAAAGCCCCTGCCATGTTCACCGGCCCGCGCAGCCTCAATGGCGGCGTTGAGGGCCAGGAGATTGGTCTGTTCAGCGATGCCATCGATAACGGTGATGATGTTGCCGATGGAATCGGCATGGACACTAAGCCCCTTTATCACGCTGGAGGCGTCTTCAACCAAACGGCGTATCCTCTCCATCGCCGCGATGGCTTCATTCAGTGCCTTGGTGCCGCTGGCGGCGTCTTCCGCCGTGCGCCGCGAGAAATTCCCCGCTTCGCCCGAACTGGCGGCAACTTCGCGGATGTTGGCCGCCAGTTGTTCCACCGAGGCGAATACCTGATCGGATGCGGTCGCGATGGAATCAGCCCTCTTGGAAAACTCCCGCACAGCGCTGTAAAGCCCGGTGACACGCTCGGCATCGACATCGGCCAGCTTGGCTATTTCATCGGCGCTGCTGGTAACTTCCAAAATGGAAATGGCGGTTTCTTCAATGCTGGCCGAGGCGTCATCGACCGATTTTGCCATCTTATTTGCAACCGTCTCGGCCTGTTTTATCGATACACCCATCTCCTCAATGGAAGATGATACCGCTTCCGACGATTCGGCCAGCTTGTTTGTGCGTGCCTGTATCCGTAGAGTTGTTTTCCCCATGCTTTCAACGGCGGTGGCCGTTTCGGCGATGGAACTGTTCACAACTTCGGTGTTTGATTTCATGGTGGCCGCCTGGCCATTAAGGTTCGCGGTGCCAACAGCCACTTGCCCGGCTCCTTCCTTCGCCTGGCCGATCAGTTCACGCAGGTTGTCGCCCATGACATTGAGCGCGTGACCAAGATTGCCAACTTCGTCCTCGGTAACAACGGCGACGTGTCCGGATATGTCGCTATCAGATATTCGTTTCGCCAATTCCACCGATTGCTGCAGCGGCAACACAAAGTTCTTACGCACCACCAATACCAGCATCACGCAAAGAACGATTGAAGCGAGAAAGAATACCACCTGAATTGCCAAAAGAATGACGGTTTTGCGCGCAAAAAGCGATTCTTGCCTGTCATTCATTTTTTCCAGGTTCCGCAGCATCAGCGGATTCAACTTTTTGATTTCCGTAAGGCCCATGCTTATGATGCCGCCGATGTTCACGGCGTTGTCAACATGGCCGCGCATTTCGCTCCAAGCCCGATCCACTTCGCCAATGCGGGCGGTGCTAACGGGGTCGTGCGCCGCCGCCTTGAGCGCGCCAAGGTTCCGTTCAAAGCGGTCGGCATCGCTTCGCAGAACGGCGGCGGGAGCATCACCCACAATTACCATGGAAATTTCTTTAGGTATCTTGTCCCCCAACCCATGAACTTCCCGGAAGTTTTCCGGCTTCTGCGCGCGGATCGGAGCCTGGTTCAGCTTGTCGACTTCATTTTGAAGCTGTTCGCCATGTTGTTGCACATACGATAATATTGTCATTACCGACGGGGCGGATGTCATGATGTTGTGAATCTCCGCCCGATACTTGCGCCATATTCCGTCGATAGCTTCCAGTGATTCACGCGCCTCGGTGTCCGTCACTTTCGTGATGTTGTGCCCCCCGTCTCCTCCCATGAGACCCGTATGGTGCCCCTCAAAACGGTCAAGGGCCTCCTCCAGCGGTTTTAAGGCAGCATCGCCATGGGCGACTTCAAACGCCTCCTTTGCAATCTCCTGCGTGAGGGTGATCTGTTTGCCGATGATGTTGCGCGCGCTGGAATCGTCTTTTTGCAGGGCGGCTATGATAAACGTGGATAATGCCATGATAGCGATAAACAATATGTAACTGGCAAAGGCGGCGACCAGTTTCGTCTGCACGCTTTTCAGATTAAACACCGTTCATCTCCCCATAGCGCCGACATAAATTCCCACGCGGCGTCAGCCGGGCCATTCCCGCGCCAACCTCGCCTCACCCCAAAAGGGTATAACCGCCCCGGATTGAAATTACTTTCCAGGACACCGTTTACCGATGAGATTACAACTATTAAGGGGGGGGTGTAAAGCCATGAAAAACCACATGATGATTAAAATCATTGCAGGAAGCGCCGGGTTTGGTATCATTTGCGCCATTATGGAGTTTTTGGAACAGCATTACCGGCTGATTGTTTTCTTCCACATCGCCGCAGCCGACATTTTCGCTTTTACGCTGGTGGTGATGCAGTATGCGGTATCGCCCGCAATGGCGAAAATCCCTCAAAGCCAGGAAAAAGACGCGGCGGTTAAATTCCTTCACTCCCGCTGGCATCCGGTGGTTGATATGGCGATCATCGTCTTGAGCCTCACCGGGTTCCTCATATTGCTTTTACGGTGGCGGATAATTGGCACCGTTTTTACCCTTCATTGGAAGACTTCGTTCGGCTTTGCCACCCTTCTCTGCGCGGGCCTGCTGCACTTTTATTTCCGTGGATACAAGGCACGCCTAAAAGCATCCGGACAAACGGAACGGTTGAAAAAAATCAACCGGATCACCGGCTATATGGAAAAAACGGCTTTAATCACCGGCGTCCTCGCCTACCTTGCCGGCATATCTTTCAACCACTCCGCTTTTTAGTTCCTTTTAGATACGTTTTCTTGCCACGGCTTCGTGCCGCTTGGTATCATTTCTCCAGATGAAGCGGGGAATTTGGGAGAGCGGTGGATTTACCATGATCGAAATAATCATGGTTATTGTTATTATCGGCATACTCGCCGTGGCGTTTTTCCCCAGCGCCAAACTCATCGGCGGACATGCCCCGGTGGCGGCTGATGTGATTGCCAGTGACATCCGGATAACCCAGCGGGAGGCGATGAGCCGGGAAATCCCGTTATCAATTGCCTTCACCGCCGGAAGCGCCACTTATAAATACGCCCTTGATGCGGCCGGAAACGGCGAAATCCGCAATCTGGCCGAGATTGGCCCGATCACCGTCATTGCGCAGGGGCAGACAGTAACCTTTAACAGTTTGGGCGAACCTGCGGCGCTCACGGTTCCCCTCGTCATCACGGTCAGTGACGGCGCGGCAACAAATTCCATCACGGTTGAACCGTATACCGGCATGGTCACCACACCATGAATCAAAAGGGAATCACGCTCCTCGAACTCATTGTGGTTATCGTGGTGCTGGGAATATCGCTTCCCATCCTGCTGATGCCGTTCATGCAGGCCTCAAAAGGGATTGGTCAATCGGCGGACCTTCCCGCGCTTGGAACCACTGCCCGGTACTGTATGGAAAAAGAGATCGTTACCGTTTTGCCAAATCCCGTGGCTTGGCCGAAAGCGCTTACGGGCGATTACCAGACCGGCTGCACCGACCCCAATAACCCCTCCCTGACCGCCACGGTTACCGGCTATTTCTACGACGGAGCGCTGCTGGTACGCACCGACGGCACGTTAGACAATCTCCCCCCGCCCTTGGGAAAAGACTCATACCTTGTTATTACCGTAACCGCCACCAATCCGGCGACAGGCCAAAGCCTCACTCTGCAAACCCTTAAAGCGAGGGCGCTCTGATACCATGCGGACCTCACAACACGGTTTTACCCTTATAGAGATCATCACGGTGATCGTAATCATCGGTATCATGGGAGGCTTGGCCTTCGGCTTCTTATCCAGCGCCTCGAATACCTACCGCCTTGCGGCCGGCCAGGAGGGAATGCAAAGCGAAGCGTGGGTGGCGGTCGAACGAATGGTGCGCGAAGTGCAATCGGCGGCGCCTCCCCAGGCGGTTCCCCCCACCCCGCCCCACCTCACCCCCGTCACCCTCCCAGTTCCCGGCGGCTCCGGCGGTACCCTCGCGTTTGACGACATCCAAAAAAACGATCCAATAATTTGCGCCAAGTGCGAAGACAGATCAACAACCATCTCCTACAGCCTCTCCGGCAACCGTTTGTTACGCACCGGCAATATATCAGGCGCCCACGTGATCGCATCAGGGGTTACCGCCTTCACGGTGCGCCACGACCTGAATGGCGTGGTGTCGGTTCAACTCACTCTGGCGGATAGTTACGGCGCATTCACGCTTTCAGGCGCGGCCATCCCCTTTATGACGGTAAACCCGAATTACACTCCCCGCGGAATCATCCAATGAAAACCACGCTTACCAATGCAAGGGGAATCACGCTGATTGCCGTTGTTTTCCTGCTGCTCTTTCTGGGCGGACTTGGGATTGCCATCTCGCGTCTGGCCCAAAACAAGGCACTTACCGCCGACAATGAGTTGGCATCGCAAGAAGCGTTTTACGGCGCATATGCCGGTGTGGAATGGGGAATGCGACAGCGGGTGGAAGCCCCGCTTAACACACAGTTCGCCAACCTTTCCGCCGATTTCACGGCGGGAAACGCTTTGCCCGGGGGCGTCTCTTTCACCACCGCCTACACGCGGGCGAACGACACGTTGGTGGCGGCCTCAACCGTAAGAGGGTGTACCCGTTCCCTGCAAATCAACGGTTTCTGCTGCTCCGTGACAAACCTCTACGGTTACGGTTGGTGCTGCCCTGTTACCTGCGGCCATAGCAGTCCCCAAAACCTTTTTTCGCTGGCGGGCGGCGGCAACGGCATGTTGGCCAATCAACCTATTTTTTTTGCGCTGCCACAAGCGGCGAACGCTGCTGGCGCGGGTATTATCCTCGCTGGGGCCCAAACATACAGTGGCACTGGCAACACCCTCCCCCCCGCCGGCACCACCCCGGCATACATAAACATCACCGGTAACCTGGCATTGAACGCCAACGGGCAGATGACGATCAACGGCCCGGCCGGAACGAATAAACTCACCGTGTATGTTGGCGGCAACATGACGCTCGGCGATGCCGCCGCCATAACCATTAACGGCAATGTGCAGATCGTGATAACCGGCTCGCTCACGTTGGTTCAGAACAGCAAGCTGTTGCTCAATCCAAATGCCGAGCTGCTGGTGCAAACCGGGGGCGGCGTAACCCTTGGCAATAATACAGTAATTAACAGCGGACCGGGAAACGGGGGGAATGCCACGAACGCCCTTATTATGAGCACGGGAGATGTTTTGATGGGATCGGGCATTTCGTTACAGGGGGGAATTTATACAATGGGAAATGTCTCGGCCGGACAAAACGATATTATTGCCGGGGCGATCGCCGCCGGCGGCAGCATTACCACCGGTGTCAATACCACCTTAATTCCCAATCAATCCGCCGCGTCGCAAACGTTGGCGGCCATCAGCCCCTGCTAACTCCCCCGCTATTTATGGGCGTCGATGACTTTTTGGATTGCGGCCTTATTGCGGAAGCCCACCAGCATCTCTTTTATCTCGCCATTTTTTAAAAACAGCATCGTGGGCATTCCCCGTACGCCATACTTGGTGGCGGTCTTCGGATTATCCTCCACCTTAACTTTACCGATGCGCACGGCCGCGCCATTTTCAATGGCCAGCTGCTCAAGAACGGGCGCAAGCGCGCGGCAGGGAGCACACTCTTCTCCCCAAAAATCAACAAGGGTGAGGGTGGCCGAACACTCCACGCTGCCGCTAAAATTTGCATCGGTAAACTGTTCAAGCATTTGCATCTCCTGTTATTAAGCAGGCGGTAATTCAATGTGCATAAGAGGCGGCGGATGAATTCCGCCGCTCACTGTAACCTTGCCGCTAGAAAATCAGCTGCACTTGCTGTAACCGCAACCGCGGCAGGTCATGCACCCTTCGGCATATTCCAGCGAACCGCCGCAATCGGGACATGCCCCGATACTGATGCTGGCATCCACCCCCTCAGCGCCGTTGCCGTTTCCTTTACCGCTGTCGTACCCTTTTTTCGGGTTGCTGCCGGAAAAATCCTTGCGGACAAAGCGCCCCAACGCCTTGCCAATGGCGTCGGCGCAGGAAAGTATCTTGCCGCCGCCGCTTTCCCACGCCGGCTGGTGGCACGAAACGCCGATAAGCTGCTTATGAAGCTCGTTCGCATCGATGCCGGAGCGCATGGCGAGCGACACCAGGCGGCCGATGGATTCAGTCTGGGAGGCGGCGCAACCGCCCGCCTTGCCGATCTGCACGAACATCTCGAAGGGATTGCCCTCTTCATCCGCGTTGATCGTGATGTATATCTTTCCGCAGCCGGTGGTGAGACGTTGCGTGTTGCCGGAAACCACCGCCGGGCGCGGTTTCGGCTGCAACTTGACATGGATCGTCTGCATTTCGGGTTCGGCGGATTTCGCGTCTTCCTTTTTCGTTCCGGTTTTTCCGGTGGAAAGCACCTGCCCTTCGCGCGACCCGTCGCGGTAGATCGTCACTCCTTTGCAGCCGAGGCTGTAAGAAAGCATGTACGCCTCGCGCACATCGGCCTCCGTGGCCTCGTTATTGAAGTTCACGGTCTTTGAGACCGCATTGTCGGTGTGCTTCTGAAACGCGGCCTGCATCCGGATATGCCATTCCGGGGTGATCTCATGCGAGGTGACAAACGCCTCCTGCACGTTCAGCGGCACTTCGGAAATGCCGTGAACCGATCCCTTGAGGGCGATTGTCTGCATCAAATCCTTTGAATAAAAACCCCCTTCTTTAGCTACATTTTCGAACAGCGGGTGTACCTCCACCAGCTTGTCGTTATCCATCACCGTGCGAATGTATGAAACGGCGAAGAGCGGTTCGATTCCGGAACTGACCGCCGAGATGATGGAAATGGTGCCGGTTGGCGCTATGGTCGTGGTGGTGGCATTGCGCATTTTCGGCGAGCCTTTCTTGTCCCAGGCGCTGCCGGGGAAATTGGGGAACGCGCCGCGGATTTCCGCCAGCTTCTGGGAGGCTTTTTTAGATTCGTTGTCGATGAACTGCATCACCTTTTCGCCCAGATCAACCGCCTTCTGGCTGTTGTATGGCACGCCCAGCATGATCAACATGTCGGCCCAGCCCATAACGCCAAGCCCGATTTTCCGGTTGGCCTTGGTCATCTGCTCGATTTTTGAGATCGGGTAGCGGTTCATGTCGATAACGTTATCGAGGAAGTGCACCGCGCCGTGCGTGATCCGCTCAAGCCCGCGCCAATCGACATCGCCGTCTTTCACGAATTTGGTGAGATTGATCGATCCGAGGTTGCACGATTCATACGGCAGCAGCGGCTGTTCGCCGCAGGGGTTGGTGCTTTCCATCTGGCCGATGTGCGGCGTGGGATTGTCCTTGTTGATGCGGTCGATGAAGATGATGCCCGGATCGCCGTTCAACCAGGCGTATTTCACCATGGCGTCCATCACCTCTTTTGCGCGTTGCTTGCCAACGGGCATCCTGCGGTATGGATCGATCAGGTTGTATTCGCCGTCTTCCAGAAGGGCGTTCATAAACTCATCGGTAATGGCGATGGAGATGTTGAAGTTTGTTAACGAAACATGATCCGCCTTGCAGGTGATGAAATCCATGACATCCGGATGGTCAACGCGGAGGATACCCATATTGGCCCCGCGGCGGGTGCCCCCCTGCTTGACCGATTCGGTGGCGGCGTCGAAAACCTTCATGAAAGAAACGGGGCCGGACGAAACACCGCTGGTGCTTTTCACCCGGCTTCCTTTCGGGCGCAGCCGCGAAAAGCTGAAGCCGGTGCCGCCGCCGCTTTTGTGGATCATAGCGGTATCCTTCACCGTCTCGAAAATGGAATCCATCGAATCTTCAATCGGCAGCACGAAACAGGCGGAAAGCTGCTGCAGCTCGCGCCCGGCGTTCATCAAGGTGGGGGAGTTGGGCATGAACTCCAGTTGCGCCATCATCTGGAAAAATTCTTCTTCAACCTCGGTGATATCAATATCCGGCTGGTAAAACGCATCAGCCTGGCAAATGTTCCGGGCAACCCGGCGGAAAAGCTGAGAGGGAGACTCGATTACCTTCCCATCTTCGTTCTTGGTCAGATAGCGCCGTTCGAGCACTTTTATCGCGTTTTCCGTTAACGCGGTTTTTTCGTCCCTTGCAATGGTCTTCACGTTTGCGCGGCCCTTAACGGTCTTAGATTCCCCCATGTCAGCTTACCCCCAGAACCTAAAATTTAATAAAATAAACCCCTTGCCTGAAAAATAACAAACTATATGTAGTGTGCAATTCATTTATAAACCCCATATGTTGTGGCGTCAACAGAAAAAACGCTTTTTTATGGTTGAGATGAAAAATACCCTTCGAGGGTTATATAAAAATATAAGATTGAACGCGCTAGCTAAGGTAATTTATATTGTATTTCAATATGATATAACATTTCAGGCAAAGAAGTGTTATGCGTTTTTGCATAATCCTGTGTAAATTTACAAATTTGTTATTCATAACGGCCTATGGAGTAGCCGGAGCCTGCTTTTTTTCCACTAAAATTGCGGATACCCGCATTCCCCTATATGCGCTGAATTTGCGCTCCCATTCATCATAGCCGGGATAGATCACCCGGAGATTGTGATTTCCTTCTTTGATCGGCAATTCAAGCGGTGTGCTGCCGGCGTAGTAGCCATCCACCACTACTTCCGCGTTGGCCGGTTTGCTTTGAAAGAGCACATATACCTGACCGGGAATTTTTGGTTTTTCCACCTTGGCTGTTTTTTCATCGGCATGCTGTTTGCCAAGATTCACCATTTGAGGTTTTGGAACCATCAGCGGCGGGGCCTCTTTTGAGTCCTTCCCCTCACTCTGTATTTCCGGTGCTTTTGGCTTCTCAGCATGACCGCTCCCAACCGGCTGAACTGCCGCTTCACCCTTTTTTGCAGGGGCGGCGACTTTTCTTCCCTTTTTCTTTGCTGTTTTCCCGGTTACTTTCTTGGCCGCTTTTTTTGCGGATACTTTGTGCGCCGGTTTCGCGGCTTTCGCCGGTTCCTTCAGTTCCTCAACCGATGGCGAAACAACCGACAACACGCGGCCATCGGCGTACGCGATTCCGCTGAAAACCAGCGCCGCGAGTAAAACCATGCCGATTGTTTTATGCATATCCCACTTCCTTAAAACGGGGAAGTCCCCTGTATCAGCCCCTGGATTTCCTGGGTCATCGCCACTTCGTAGCTCACGGTGGAAATCACCTGCGGGCTTTTGGTATCAATGAGGCGCGCGTTGATGATCACCGACTGTTCGGTAGCTACGTAGGTTCCGGCCAGCACGGTGCGCGCATTGGAGCTTCCGGCAAGCTCCGCGACATCGCGGGTAAGGATCAGTTCACCCACATCCTTTTTCATGAACAGGTCCTGCGCGCGGCGCACTTCCAGCACCTTGAATCCCTGCTTGTTCAATTCGTCTATCAGCCGTTCAGCCATCATCCGGCCGAATACGGACGTTTTTCCCAAATCGTTGAGGTCCACGAATGTCGTGACGATAACCGGCGCGGCCATGATATCGCGTTTTTGGAGATTCCTGTTTATCTCGTTGGCGATGTAAAGCGTGCCGAAACGGTCATCACGCTCCGAGGTAATAATGTTCTTGGGAGGCGGCATGCGCACACTGCATCCGGCGGCGAACAACGCCAGCAGCGCCACGGCTATAAGCCTGTTTTTCATTTCCGCACCACCCCTTCAGCGTAGTTGTTGGATCCTACCCGCTCGTACGGCTCCTCAAACATCCGCTTCATATAGGGGTCGTCCTGGCGGAGGTTCATCTGGAACATTCCCACCGACACCACCCGCCGCGATTCCGGCAACACCAAACGGGCGTGGACAATGACTGTATTACCCGCCAAAGCATAGGTGCCTAAAACCACGGCGTCGGGCGCGGCCCCCTCTTTCAGTTCATCCGGTTCGCGGGTAAGGGCATGCTCGCCCACATTCGGTTGCATCATCAGCTCCTTCGCGGCGCGCTCCTCCACCACGTTGTAGCCGCGGCGTGTCATACGGTCCATCACCCCTTCGGTGAGGAACCGCCCGAAGGTGTTGGTGCGGTTCAGTTTGTCCAAATCCACGAACGAGGAAACCGCCACGGTCTGCCCCGGTTTCCCGCGCGTCATATTGCGGGCAATTTCGCGGGTTAGCCGGTCGATTTTCAACGCCAGCATCTTGGGGGCGGCATCGGTTTCATCCACCGCCAGTTCGCGGATATCCATGGCGCTTTGCGGCGTTTCGCCATCCGCGTTGGCTTCCTCCGCCCCGTGCATAAGCGCCGCGGTGAAGGGATCGTCATCGGTGCGGAAATCCGAGGATGCGACCGACACGATGCGCGAGGTGGCGGCATCCAGCAAGCGGACCTGAACGGTAACCACATTTCCCGCGGCGCCGTACGTCCCCACCACCACCGCATCGGGTTTGTAGGGGGCGGCCATCTCTTCCAGTTTGCGGGTCAGGGCGAATTCGCCGTTGTTATCCACAATGTTCACATCCTTCCCCATCCGCAATTCAAAAACGCGGTATCCCATCGTATGCAATACATACACCAAACGCTCGGAAACCTGCCGGCCAAAACGGCTTCCCCCTTTGAGGTGCCCCAGATCAACAAACGTGGTGACCACCACGGTATGGGTGCTGACATCGTAGTTTTGCAGATAACTTGAAAGTTGGCTGGCCAACGAAGCCACTTTGGTATTGAAGGTATCCGGGCTAAAACCGTACGCAGGCGCCGCGGCGGTTGTGGCATTTTTCTGAACCGGCTCCTGCTTCTCCGCCTCGCTGAACATTCCCTTTACCGACTGGCAACCGGCTCCCAACGCCAGCGCGATCATGACGGTGGCGGCAATTTTCATATTCAATATTTTCATTTTCCTGCCCTAATCATCCCTTTCGCACCCGCTATATGCGGATTGCGCACATGTATAATTTCGGCAACTGGCGAAAATTACTTAAGTCTTTCTTTTTTATCCCCCATAGAGCCATTCTGGGTAGATGGCAAAACGCATTTCTTTCTTAAAGTTAGACGGTTCCCATCACACAAGAAATCATTCCCAAGGCTTCCTCCCGGCAAAATACAACACACCCAACACTTGCCAATACAATATGTTACCTGACGCAAAAAAGAGTAAACCTGAACTGAGGGCGATAGGATAAAAGGTCGGGATTTGATTTTCTTGATTAAACCGGGATTGACGATTAGTTTTCCCTAGTTCAGCCGGGTGTCGAGGGAATCGCGCAAGGCTTCGCCCAGCAGGTTGTACCCCAACACCGTCACCAAGATGGCGAGGCCGGGGAATACCGAAAGCCACCAGGCGAATTCGATATAGTTTTTCCCTTCGGTGAGGATGCTCCCCCAGCTTGGCGTTGGGGGCTGTACGCCGATCCCCAGAAATGAAAGCATCGATTCGGTCAATATCGCCCCCGCCACCCCCAAGGTTGCGGAAACCAGTACCGGCGCCATCGCGTTCGGCAGGATATGGCGGAAAATTATCCTGCTGTCGCGCTGGCCGATGGAACGGGCGGCCACCACAAAATCCTGCTCTTTGAGGGAGAGAAACTCCGCGCGCACCAACCGGGCGACGCTCATCCATCCGGTGAGGCCGATGACGATCATGACGTTGACGATATCCGGCTCAAGAAAAGCTATCACCGCGAGGATAAGGAAAAAGGTCGGGATGGTGAGCATCACATCGACGAAGCGCATAACCGTTTCGTCCACCGCGCCGCCGTAATAACCGGCAACCGCCCCCAATACCACGCCAATCACCGTGGCGATGCCGATGGCTATGAACCCGACCATCAGCGAAATCCGCGCGCCAAATATCATCCGGGAAAAAACATCCCGTCCCAGCTCATCGGTGCCAAGCCAGTGCGCGGCGCCCGGCGCGGAAAGGATGTTGGTGGTATCCAGATGCGAGGGATCGTGCGGCGCAAGCAGCGGCGCCGCCAACGCCACCGTGAACAGAAACAGGACGATGATCAGTCCGGCCATGCCAAAGTTGTTCTTGAGGAGGCGGCGGAAGACAACGCTCCAGTATCCCCCCTTCTTTTTTTCACTCATACCGTATCCTCGGATCGACAAGCGCGTAGCAGAAATCCGCAAGCATGTTGCCCGCCAGAGTCAGGCCCGCCCCGATGATCAACACCCCCATCACCAACGGATAGTCGCGCATCATCACCGATTCGTAAAAAAGCTGCCCCATGCCGGGAATGGCGAATATGGTCTCGAAAATTACCGAGCCGCCGATCAGGCCAGGCAGGCTCAAACCGAGAATGGTGACTATTGGCAACAGCGCGTTGCGCAGGGCGTGATGGTAAATAACGCTGTTTTCATCACACCCCTTGGCCTTGGCGGTGGTGATGTAGTCCATCCGCACCACCTCCAGCATGCTCTGGCGGACAAACCGCGAAAGATAGGCAAGCGATGTGAGGGAAGAGATGAGCACCGGCAAGGCGAGGTGGCGCGCGTAATCCCACGCCTTTCCCAACGTCGAAAACGTATCGTGGTCGAGCGCGCGGATGCCGGAAACCGGCAGCCACCCCAGTTGGATGCCGAACAGCATCATGAGAAGCAGCGCCAACCAAAACGTTGGCATGGAAAAGGTAAAAAACACGAAAAACGAACTCCACCGGTCGAACGAGCTTCCCCTGCGGGTGGCGCTCATCACCCCCAGTGGTATGGCGATAAGGAGAATGATTGCCTCTGATGCAAGGTTGATCAAAATGGTTACCGGCAGGCGTTCTTTTATTTTATCCAGTACGGGGCGGCTGTCGGCGGAAAAGGAATTGCCAAAATCAAGGACGGCGAACCGCTTGAACCAGAGCCAATATTGCACATGGAGCGGCTTGTCGAGGTGATACATCTCGCGCAGCTTTTGTTTGGATTGTGCTGAAATCTTTGGATTGAGCTCCGTCATCCGGTCGGTAGGCTCGCCGGGCGCCAGATGGATGACCAAAAAGGTGATAAAGGTGATCCCCAACAGCGTGGGCACCAGTGTAAACAGTTTGCGGATGAAATAGGAAGTCATTGGGGTTGCTGGCGCATCTTTTCCTTGTTTCGGATGGCAGTCAGTTTAAAATATTGTTCCAGATGAACCACCCAACCGCGCCGAAAGCAAGTATCGCCATAAGGATAAACGGGCCGGGCTGCGAAATGACCGAGTTTTTCAGCACAATGCCACCAACGCCATAAATCAGGCCGATCGCCCCATAGCTGGCAAGCATGGTGCCGAAATTCCGGGTTTTAGGAACGGCGATCAGCACCAGCAGCAATCCCCCGATCCCCAGCACGACCGGATTTAGCAACACCTGCATATATTGCTTTGTTTGGAAAAACTGCATCAAGGCGGCAAAATCAAACGTATTCAAAAACGATTTCAGGTCAAAGCCTTCCATATCCAGCAATTCTCCTTTTAAACGGATTTATCCTAACATGTCCGGTTTTAAAAGTGTATAATTCCCCTCTTAGGAAAAGTTGGAAAACCATGTCTGAATATAAAGTAAAACTGGAAGTGTTCGAGGGTCCACTCGATCTTCTGCTTCACCTCATCAAAGAGGAGGAGCTGAACATCTATGATATCCCCATCTTCCGCATCACCCAGCAGTACTTTGAGTACATGGAGATGATGAAACAGCTGAATATGGATATCGCGGGGGAATTTCTGGTAATGGCGGCCACGCTTATTTATATTAAATCGCGCATGCTGCTCCCCTCCCCCCCCGCGCTGGAAAACCCCGATGACGAATCGGGTGTGGATCCCCGCGAAGAACTGGTCCGTAAGCTGGTGGAATACAAAAAGTACAAGGAAGTGGCCGCATCGCTGCGGGAACGTGAATCGGAACAATCGAACAGCTTTGCGCGCGGCACCGTGATGGAATTGAATCTTGAAGACCCCGACTATATGCGGGAGGTATCGGTATTCCAGCTTTTGGGCGCCTTCCGTAAAATCCTGAAAAGCGCCGCCCTGCCCCATCTGTACGAGGTAACGCTGGAAGACATCTCCGTAACCGAACGGATGACCGAGATCATGGAGCTGCTGGAGGGAAAGCCGCGCCTCGCGTTTGAAGAGGTTTTCGCAAACAGCCGGTCACGCATGGAAATCGTTGGCACGTTCCTTTCCGTGCTGGAGCTGATGAAGCAGCAGCTAATCCGCGCAATTCAGGACGGGCCGTTGGGGCAGATTTGGATTCACCGGATCGAGGAGAATGAAGAGGCGGATATTGTCGAATCCCCGGCGGAAGAATCGTGGGACTCCGAAACACTGCCCAAACCATCGGCATATGCCTTCAAGGAAATAGAAAACCCCGCGGATGACGGCGGAGAAACCGGGGATGCCCCTATCCCGGAAGCCGCCGAAGATGGCGGTGCCGATTCCGCGCTCAACGCGGTTGAAACGGCCTTGGCCGCCGAACTGGAAGAAACCGAATCCGGCGCCGCGCCAGATGCCGCCGATGAACAACAGATCAATACCGGCCCGACGCCGGATGCCCCCCCCGTGGGCGGAAGAAAGGAGTAGGCTTTGGAACGGGAAGCCGTTTTTAACGCACTGGAGGCGATTCTTTTTGTCGCCGACGCCCCGGTTTCGCTGGAAGATATGCGGAAAGTCCTCGAACATTTCAGCGTGGAAGATATCCGCGAACTGCTTAATGAACTCAACGCCCGCTATGAGGGACGTGGAATACAGGTGGTGGAAATCGCCGAGGGATTCCAATTCCGCACCCGGCCGGAACTGGCCGAAGTGGTAAAGCGCTTCCACAAGCTTTCCCACAGCACCAAGCTTTCGCAGGCGGCGCTGGAAACCCTTTCCATCATTGCCTACCGCCAGCCGATCACCCGGCAGGAGGTAGAGGATATCCGGGGCGTTGATTGCTCCGGCGTTATCAAAACGCTATTGGACCGGAACATGCTTAAGGGGTTTGGCCGCAAGAAAGTTGCCGGCAAGCCGGTCACCTTCGGCACCACCAAAAAATTCCTGGAATATTTCGGGCTTACCAAGCTCACCGATCTCCCCACACTGAAAGACCTGCCCGGCGACGAAGCGGCCGTGCTGCAGGAAGCGCTGCAATTCAACCCGCCTTCGGATGCAATCGGAGATGAAGAGTTTGAAGGGGAACCGGAGCCGGCCGAAGAAGACTACGAAGCGATAATAGACGGCGAAGATGCCGAAACCGGCGAAATAAAAACGGCGGAAACCTTGGAAACCGTTTCCGATGAGGACAACTCCGATGGAAAAGATTAGACTTCAAAAAATCCTGGCAAATGCCGGGTTGTTCTCCCGGCGCAAAGCCGAAGAGGCCATGACCGAGGGCCGCGTTACCGTAAACGGTGAAGTAGTGACCGAGCTTGGCTCCAAAGCCGATCCCGAGAACGACGTCATCACCTGCGATGGTGTCCGCATCGAGTCACAGGGCAAAATATACCTGATTATGAACAAACCGGCCGGAGTGATCTGCACGTGCGCCGACGACAGGGGACGCAAAACGGTCATTAATCTGGTGGCGGAAGAGATGGCGAAACGGGTCTTCCCTATCGGCCGCCTCGATTACAACACCACCGGGCTGTTGCTGCTCACCAACGACGGCGAATTTTCACAAAAGCTTTCCCATCCCTCTCATGGCGTGGTAAAAACATACATCGCCAAAGTGCGCGGCGTGGTGACTCAGGAAACAATGAAAAAAATGATCGGCGGCATCACCATCGAAGGGGAAAAATACCGTTTCCACGATGTACGCTTAGACCATGTCACCGGCAAAAACAGCTCACTGATCATAGAACTGACCGAAGGAAAAAACCTCATTATAAAAATTCTCTGCCAGGCGCTGGGACATCCGGTGGCGAAGCTGGCCCGCGTGGGGTATGGCCCGCAAAAGTTGGGCAACCTGGGATTGGGCGATTACCGCCATCTGGAGAAGGATGAAGTAAAAGCGCTGTTGACCGCCGCTAAAGCAAAGCCAAAACCGAAATTCATTCCGCTTGAACAACGTAAAACGGAACCAGAACGCAAAACACCGCCTAGGCGGGATTTTGTGAATCGGGAAAGGCCATTCACCGCCCCCCGATGGGAAAGCGCAAGACATGACAGACCTTCTGCACCGCCGCGAAGGGAAGTCGCAGGACGCGATAGACCGTTTGCACCACCCCGGAGGGATGCCGCAGGACATGACAGACCGTTTGCACCACCCCGGAGGGATGCCGCAGGACATGACAGACCGTTTGCA
>JAHFEJ010000052.1 GCA_023248535.1 Nitrospinales bacterium
TCCCCCACGTTTTTGACGAGTACTGGCAGGCCAATCAGGCGAAGAAAGGGGTCGGCCTCGGCCTCCCTTCCGTGAAACGGATCGTCGAACAGCATGGCGGCAGGGTGGCGGTCGACACCGACATCGGCAAGGGATTCCGCTTCACGTTCACCCTCCCCCTCGCCCGCAATTCATAGCCCCCCTCCCCCGGCGTTTGCACCCGGGTGCAATCCGTTATCGCTTTGCATTTCCCTCCACACCTTGACTATCAAAAAAAACGATTTTAAATAACAAACAGGCAAAAACAAGATGACTAAAATTTTCAAAGCTTAAGGAGGAAAAAGTCCCAACTCGGCTATAACCGGATTTTCCCCAGCGCTGGCAGTAATCCTGCACTTCCCCCCTTGAGCGTGTACTCAAGTGAAGAGGGCCCGAGCCGCCGGAGCTTTTTTAACCGCCGGAGAATGGGGGAAAAGCGTGATATAATTTGCGATTATAGCTTCTAGTTCAATGCACTTATAAACTTAAGGAGTTGGCCAATGGATCACTTCAGGAATTGGAATGCGCGCAAGGTGTTTGCCGCCGCAGCCGTGGCGGGGATTATCGGATATCTCGTGGGGGAAAATCATTTGGCGGAAATAGCATTGGCGGCCAGCCCCGCCAAACCGTCCGCGGCCGTGGCGGATGTCGGCTCAAAAAATATTTTCGTTGATATCGTAAAACGCGAAAAACCGGCGGTAGTGAACATATACACCACGCAAACGCCCAAGCGGCCGCGCATGCCACACGGCCCGCAGGGGCAGGGCGATCCCTTCGACCTCTTCAATGAATTTTATGGCGGCCAAATGCCGCAGATGCCGCGCCACTCCCTTGGTTCGGGCTTCATCATTGATAAAGAGGGTTACATCTTCACCAACAATCATGTGGTGGAACGGGCCGACGAAATCAAGGTAAAGCTCAACAACGGCAAGGAATACGACGCCCAGATCGTGGGAGCCGATCCCGAAACCGACATCGCCCTCATCAAGGTTCAGGCCGACAAAGACCTGCTGCCCGTGGTGGATCTGGGCGACAGCGACCAAATTGAAGTGGGCGAATGGGTGCTTGCCATCGGCAATCCATTTGGCCTTTCGCAGACGGTAACAGTGGGCGTGGTGAGCGCGCTGGGCCGCGACATAGGGGCCGGGCGGTACGACAACTACATCCAGACCGACGCATCCATCAACCCCGGCAATTCCGGCGGGCCGCTCATCAATATCGACGGCAAGGTGATCGGCATCAACGGCGCGATACTCCCCGGCAATCAGGGGGGGAACATCGGCATCGGCTTCGCCATCCCGATCAATATGGCAAAGCAGATTCTGGCGGATCTCAAGGGGAAGAAGGGCGTCAGCCGGGGCTGGCTGGGCGTCATTATCCAGGGCATCACCCCCGAATTGCAAAAAGCCCTTAAGCTGAAAACCAACGCCGGCGCGCTGGTGGGGGGCGTGGCCCAGGGCGGGCCGGCCGAAACGGCGGGCATCAAACGCGGCGACGTTATTATGAAATTCGGCGGCAAGGAAGTTAAGGATTCGCGCGACCTCCCCCGCTTTGTCGCCGAACAGAAGCCCGGCACAGCGGTGGAACTGGAACTGGACCGCGGCGGCAAGAAAATGAACTTCAAGGTGACCTTGGGCGACCTGCGCGAAGGGGAGAAATCCTATCAGGCCGCCACAAGGGGCGAAGAAAGCTATGACGACCTCGGCATCGTGGTGAGCGACATCACCCCGGAAATTGAAAAAGGGTTGGGCATTTCCAAAGGGCTTAAAGGGGTTGCCGTCACCGGCATCGACCCGCGCGGCGTGGCGGCGCAGGCTGGCATCCAGCGCGGCGATCTTATCGAAGAGGTGAACCGCCAGCCTACGCCGAACGTGGGGCAGTTCAACGATGCGCTCTCAAAAGTGCCGGCAGATGAGGCGGTGCTTTTCAGCGTGCGGCGCGGCAACAGCTCCACCTTCATCGTTATCCAACCCGCGCAGGAGCCGCAACACAAGCAATGAGACGGATCGGCATCACCACCACCATCCCCGCTGAATTTATTTTCGCGGCGGGGATGGCCCCGGTTGACCTCAACAACATCTTCATCGCCGATGCCTCGCCGGCCGGCATGATGGAACGCGCCGAGCGCGACGGCCTGCCCCGCGCCATCTGCGGCTGGATCAAGGGCATGTACGGGGCGGCCCTCGCCGCCAGCGTGGAAAGCGTCATTGCCGTGAGCGACGGCGACTGCTCGCACACCCGCTCGCTGATAGAAATTCTCGAAACGGAGGGGGTGAAATCGCTCCCGTTCGCCTACCCGTATGACCGCGACTATGCCCTGCTGAAGCGGCAAATGGAAAAACTGGCCGCATTCTTCGGAATAACCTTCGCCGACGCCGAGGCGATGATGCGGCGGATGGATGTCATCCGCAACAAGCTGCACCGGATAGACGAAATGACATGGCGCGAAAACACCGTGACAGGATCGGAAAACCACCTCTTCCTCGTCAGCGCCAGCGACATGGACGGCGACATGGACCGCTTCGGGCACAAGGTGGACGCCTTCCTTGCAGAAGCCGCCGCGCGGGAACCGTTCCCGCGGGGAATCCGCCTCGCCTACATCGGTGTGCCGCCGGTTTTCACCGATATTTACCAATTCCTTGAAACCCGCGGGGCGCGCGTTGTTTTTAACGAAGTGCAGCGGCAATTCACCTTTCCGTTCGATACCGGCGATCTGGTGGAACGCTATCGCCGCTACACCTACCCGTACGATGTATTCAGCCGCGTGCGCGATATCGAGGCCGAGCTTGCCCGGCGGGACATCGACGGCGTGATCCACTATGTGCAGTCGTTCTGCCATCACCAGATGGAAGACGTTGTCTTCCGCAAACAGCTTGCCGGGCTTCCCCTCTTGACGGTGGAGGGGGACGCCCCCGGCCCGCTGGACGCCCGCACCCGCCTGCGTATCGAGGGCTTTTGCGAAATGCTGGGGGGCAGGCGGCGGAAAGCGGCGTCGTGAAAACGCTCGGTGTTGATGTTGGCAGCCGCTATGTAAAGCTCGCCGCGTTCGGCGGCGAAGGACTTCTCTTCGCCGAAAAGCTGGATACGATAAAGTTCTATACCCTTTGCCGCCACGCGGGAAAGGTCGATATCGGCCGCCTGCCGCTTCTCACTGAAAAGGGTTTCGCCTTTGAACGGGTGACGAGCACCGGCTATGGCCGCTACAATATCCGGATAGACGGCTCCGCCGTCATCAGCGAGATAAAGGCGCACGCTCTGGGGGCTGTTCATCAAACCGGACTTTCCGATTTCACCCTGCTCGACCTCGGCGGGCAAGACACTAAAGTGATCCGCGTGAGGAGCGGCGAAGTGGACGACTTCGTGATGAACGACAAATGCGCGGCCGGCAGCGGGCGGTATCTGGAAAACATTGCCACGATTCTCGGCATCACGCCGGAGGAACTGGCCCGGCACACCCACAATCCGTTGCCGCTTTCCGCCACTTGCGCCATCTTCGGCGAATCCGAAGTTGTCGGCGCGATAGCCGAAGGGGCCGAAATTCCGCATATCTGCTCCGGGGCCAACCTTTCGGTGGCGAAGCGGTTGGCGCCGCTGGCCAGGCGGTACGCATCGGAAAAATATGTCGTTACCGGCGGGGTGGCGTATAACGGCGGCGTACTGAAATTTCTTGGGGAAGAACTCGGCGCGGAACCGGTTGTGCCCCGCTATCCCATCTTCAATGGCGCCATCGGCTGCGCCCTTGAAGCCGCAACCGTCAATGCCTGATTCCGCACATTCCACGTCACGGGTAAAACGTACACCGCAAATATTCGCCGTTGTTCACGAGAACGCAACGAAGAGTGAATGCCGTGGACGGGGAAAAGAACGCTATTGCCGCGGCGTGGGGGGCTTGCCAGCCAGCAGGTTGGCGATATCATCCACCGCTTCCTGCATCTTGTAGTCGCGCCCCCGATACGTCTTTACCACTTTGCCGTCGCGGCCGATAAGCACCGTCCGCACCGTATGCTCGAAAAACCCTTCCTCCTCGATCCAGCGGACCGCGATGCCATACTCGCGGCAGGTTTCAACGATGTCCCCCGGCAGGCCCGAAAGATAGGCCCACTTTGCCGGATCCTTTTCCCAATTGGCGGCGAAAGCGGCCAAGGTGGCGGGAGTATCCCGGTCGTCAAAACTCAAAGAAACCAATACCAGGTCTTTGCCCAGGCGGTCTTTGTGCTTGCCCGCCACAAAGTTCATCTTTTTATTGAGATATTGGCAAATGCCGTGCTTGCAATCGGAATAGATAAAATCCATCAGCACCAGCTTGCCCCGGTAATCGGACAGCCGCACTTTGTTCCCCGCCTGGTCGAGGAAATAACCGTTTTTCCTGGTCAGTTCCGCCTTCTTGTCACGGAAGCCGTACTGCAGCTTATCCTTATATTCGGTCTGCTTGTCGGGGATAACCGGCGTGTCGTGGAGATGCATAAGGTCTTCACCCCCTCCATGTGCGTGCTCCGCCGCGGTGGCGGGGGTGGCCATCATCAAGACGGCTGCAAGGACAACAAACATGTTTTTCATCGAGCTTTAATAGTAACACCGGGCGGGGTTGTCCGGCCAATTCTTTCGGCATCAGCCCGTTGCCGCTAAGCCGCTTTATGTGGATAATAGGGTGGATGGATTTGGATGTAACCTTACATAACACTTAAATGGGAGGTGCGCGGAACCGCAAGCCGCGCAAATCATGCAAACAGGCACTTCGGCATCATCTTCCCGGCACGAAAGCGTGGGCCAATTGTTGCGCGTTGGAAGCCGTACGCCGTTGGGCCGGATCATTCTACTGCTGACCCTGTTTATGATGGCGGTGTTAGCCGCGGGGTTCCTTTATATCAACATGCTCCGCTTCCGGCAGTTCGACCATAGCGACAAAGAGCGCTCCGCCCGGAACGGCGAGATATCGCTCCTCACCGAATCGCTGTCTATAATGGAGCAAAGTTTTGATACGGCGCATGATCTCCTTTTCTACGGCATCGCGCTTCATAACAGGGATATTCCGCGGGCCAAGGTGGAAAGTTATATCAACGTTGAATTGCTGGCGGCGGAACAGGCACGGGAGACCCTCCAGCGATTTTTGAATGGAATGGGGAGCGGTATCCCTGCCGCCATTCGTGAAGATATTTCAGCCGAGGCCGCGACGCACCAGGCCGCCGTGGCGCGGGTGCAAGCACTGTTGCGCGGCGGGCCAAAAAACGCGGGAACCGCCGATGTGTGGAGCCTGTTCGACGCCCGATCTTCCCTCCGATGGCGCCACGATGAACTGACGAACCGGATAAACGGCGAGGTGCGCCGTCTCCAGGTCGGCTTCGACCAATACGCCGAAGCGGATTTCCGCGCGCGGAATGCCGTGCAAACCAAGGCGACAAGGGGCGTGATTTTGCTGGAGGCCCTGGTTCTGCTGCTGGGGCTGCTTGAGTTGGCCGCAGCGGGACGGGCCGTATCAGTCAGCCGCGCGCTGGATGAAGAACGTAAAAAATACAAAAAATTGATGGAACAGGCAGGGGATGCGGTCATCGTCACCGACGCCGGTACCGGCTTGGTTGCGGAGATCAACCGCAAAGGGGAGGAACTGCTTGGAATGAAGCGCACGGATGTGGTGGGAAAACCGCATGAACTTCTTTTCCCTCCCGCCGAACGGGCGCGGTACATGGCCATGTTTGCCATGACGACGGCTTGCTGCGGGCCGGATGAAGCCGATCCGAGCCCAAAAAGCATCCTCCTTATCCGTGCGGATGGCGTGGAAATGCCGGTGGATGTCCGATGCTCCCTTATAACGGTGGAAGGCCATCGCCTGATGCAGGGAATTTACCGCGATGTGGCGGCGCAACGGACGCACGAGAAATTAATGGCGCAACAGGCGGCGGAGCAGATGGAGCTGGTGCGGCAAACGGTGGAGGCCCTGGAAGAAGCGCGGGACGAGCGGAAGAAAGCCGAAGAAGCGAACCGCCTGAAATCGGAATTCGTTGCAAACATGTCGCACGAACTGCGCACGCCGCTCACCTCCGTGCTCGGATATTCGCGTATTGCGCGGGAGCGGATGGACGAAGTGCTGGGCGCGCTGAAGCTCATTCAGCGGCGCGCCGCCCCGGAGGGGATTAAACACCCGGTGGGGACGGTTCCCGCGCTGGCTGAAATAGTGGAAATGACAAACCACGCCGAGCAGGCCGTCACCGAAATAACCTCTTTTAGCGATGTGGTGGTGAATCAGGGGGAACGTCTACTCCAACTCATCAACGATCTGCTGGATATGAGTTCGCTGGAAGCGGGCCAGCTGATAATGCAGGAACACGTCTCCTCGGCGCGGATGATCCTGCATTCCGTCGCGACCCGTTTGGCAACCGCCGCCGGCGATAAACATATCCGGCTGACGACCAACGTTGACACCCTGCGGAGCGCGGACATCTTCTTCCTTGGCGATACGTCACGGATTGAACAGACGATGTTCAACCTTGTGCAAAACGCCATCAAATACAGCGCCAGTGGCGATGTGAGTGTTACCGCCGCAACGGAGAATGAACATCTGTTGTTCCGCGTAAAGGATCAGGGGATCGGTATTCCGGCGAAGCATCACGAAACAATATTCGATGCATTCCACCAACTCGATGGCGGCAGCACACGGACGCAGGGAGGGGTTGGATTAGGCCTGACACTTTCACTTAAACTCGTGACGGCAATGGGAGGAACCATCAACGTGGAGTCAGAGGAAGGAAAAGGTTCGGAATTCACGGTTATACTCCCGTACCGGCCGGTGGAAAACTGAACGCGAACAAACCAGCCCCTATTTCTTCGCATTCCACCCGCCCTTAATAAATCCGGCCCCGCCGTTTTAAAGGCCGGGGAATGACAAAAACCTTTTGAAACGGCGCCTGAAGCCGTTATGATTAACAGTGGATAAAAATGGTGCCAATATGACAACGCCGTCCAAAGCAGATATCATAAAACATATCGACCGGCTGCCCGGTTTTTCGATGACCGTATCAAAAGTCATCTCGTTATCCAACGACTTGCGCGCCTCGCCCAAAGATCTCATTCACGCCATCAGCCTTGATCCGGTGCTTACGGCGGAAGCGTTGCGGCTTATCAATAGCGCCTACTTCGGCATGAAACAGCAGGTGTCGTCGCTCAACCGCGCGGTTGTCCTGCTGGGAGTGAACACGATAAAAAATGTTGCCATCGGCAGCGCGGTGATAGGCGCCATGAAGATGCGCAACAATTTCAAATTTTTCACGAGCGATCAGTTTTGGGAGCACTCGCTGGGCGTGGCAACGGGGAGCAAGATTCTGGCGGCGCGCCTCGGCGTGCCCCCCCAGGACCGCGACGAGTACTTTATTGCGGGATTGCTGCACGATATCGGAAAGGTCATCATGGTACAGCACCTGCCCGACGAATTCGCCCGCCTCACCGACCCCGCTTACCGGCCCGGAGAATTTAAATCAGTCATCGAAGAAGAATCCCTCGGCATAAGCCATACCGAGTTGGGAATGCTCATCGCGAAAAAATGGGAACTGCCGCCGTTGCTGCTGGACACGATTAACGGGCACCATGCCCCGAAATTCGGCGGTGACAATGACCGGTTGAAGGCGGCGGTGCACCTGTCCGACTGGTATTGCAACCAGACCGAAATCGGCATCAAAAAACGCCACGGAATGGAAATGCTTTCGCCCGAGGTTTGGGATATACTGGCGATACCGGAAAAAAAGGTCGGGGATGTGTTTGTAAATTTAGGGAAGATGGTTGAAGATGCCAAGATTTTTCTTAAGAATTAACGCGGTATGAATCTGACCTTTTGGGGAGTACGGGGTTCAATATCCGCGCCCGGGCCGGATACCGCCTATTTCGGGGGCAATACCTCCTGCCTGCAACTGATGGATACCAACAGCCCGGTGATCATACTCGACGCCGGCACCGGAATCCGGAAGCTCGGCATCGAACTCGCCCGCAACCATAAAGACAAAAAAGAGATACACCTCTTTTTTTCCCATACCCACTGGGATCACATACAGGGGCTGCCGTTTTTCGCCCCATTGCTGATCCCCGGGTACACCGTGCATATTTACGGACCGGTGCATTACGAAAAATCACTGGAAGAAATCCTCGACCGGCAAATGGAGTACACCTATTTCCCGGTGCGCGTGGCGGAACTTCAGGCGAAAATCCATTATCACGAGTTGAAGGAGGAAACCATCAGCATCGGCGGCTACAACATCCGCACGAAATACCTTAATCATCCGGTGCTCTGCCTCGGCTACCGGTTTGAAAAAGAGGGTAAAGTGATGGTCTACTGCACCGACCACGAGCCGTATTACAACTTCCTCGGGGAGGAAGAGAGCGAAGATGAGATGAACCAGATTATCGCCGAACAGAACGGACGGCTGGTGGAATTCATAACCGGCGCCGATCTGCTGGTAATGGACACCCAATACACCGAGGCGGAGTACCCCTCGCATGTTGGATGGGGGCACAGTTCCACCGCCCACAATTTCAACTTGGTCTCCAAATCCGGCATAAAACGTTTTGCCTTGTTTCACCATGATCCGGACCGCAAAGATGACGATGAAAAGAAGATCGTGGAAGACATGCAAAGCCGCATCAACGCCGCAGGCCTCGCCATTGAGGTGTTCGGCGCGCGGGAAGGCCTGAGGGTGGACATCTGAGGCGCGGGCGATCAGCCGCGGCCGGCGCTTCAACGGAAAACACCAATACATGCCCGCCGGAGGCCGCTGGAGCCGGACGATGCTGACAAAAGCGAAACACGCGCTGCGCAACACCTTCATCACCGGCCTCTTTATCACGTTGCCGCTGGCGGTGACCATCGTCGTCTTCCGGTTCGTTTTCACGGGGGTTGACGGACTGTTCAGCCCGCTCATCACCCGCCTGCTCATCATCTTCGGCGCGCATATCGAGCCCGAATACCGTATCCCCGGTATCGGGGTGATCACCACCATAACGCTGATTTTCGCGGTGGGCGTCATCACAAAGCATTACGCGGGGCGCAAACTCATCGCGATGGGCGAAGCCTTTATCGTTAAAATACCCGGCCTGAAGGGGATATACTCCGCATCCAAACAGATGATCGAAACCTTTTCCAATGGCGGCATGGCGTTCAACAAAGTGGTGATGATCGAATATCCGCGCAAGGGAATTTACACCATAGCCTTCATTACCAACACCGGCAAAAGCGAAATCAGCGCCCGCGCCGGGATGGATATGGTAAACGTCTTTGTCCCCACCACCCCCAACCCCACCTCCGGCTTCTTTCTCGCCCTGCCGAAAGAAGACGTCACCGAACTCGACATGTCGGTGGAGGATGGTTTCAAGCTTGTCATTTCCGGCGGCATGTTCGTGCCGCCCTACGGCGCGGACGGGCAACCGGGCGATGCCTGATGACCGGCGGCCCATTTAAACATATCATCCTCGATGGGCCGGTTTCCCCCGCCCTGATGGCTGAATTGGCGGCAGGCCACCGCGGCGCCATAAAGGTTGTGGTGGATATAAAAAACGGGGCTTTGGCCGCGGGCGGCGAATGGCACAGCGACTGTTTGGCGCTGCTCAAAACCCGGGGATCAAATCCCGATGACTGCTGGGGGGCCAAACTGAATATTGAAACCGGCGCCATCGTTTACAAATCACAGATCAACCAGAACCGTCCAGGAAACCGGCTGGACGAAATCGCCGATGAAACCATCCGTGTGATGGTGAGAGGGATGGTAGAAAAATATTTCAGGGATGCGCTGGATCAGATTATCTGACCGCGCCTAACGAATGTGAGCCGGTCTTTACCGGGCGAGAATGCCCACAACGATAAGTTCCGCCGCCAAAATGGTCGAAAGCGATATGGCCAGCGGCGCGAAGTTTTCATCGATGAACGCATACACATCGTGCAGGCTTGCCCGCTCCACGGCGTTTTTGGCCAGTTGCGCGGCGGAGATGATCGACGAGAAAAATCCTATGGAAAGCGCCTTCATTTTTTTCCCCGTATCTGCGGCCCTTTGAAAAAAGGGCTGGAAACAAAGAGCTCCTGCGCCATTTTCTGGGCAATCTCATCGGAGCGGACCACATAGGTCTGCTCCCGAATCTGTTTCCGGTACTTTTTAATGAGATCCATCCTCAAACCGGAAATGTTCCCGACATTCTTATCCATTACACACCCCACTTTTCCTATGAATGACTTATCGGCCCGGCAAAAATTTCCCTTTAGGCCTTTTTTGGGGATTGGGTGATGAGGCCGGGGATGGCGGCAACGTGTTCAAAAACATACTGTTACCATCACCTGCTGTCTGCGCAAATGTCCCATATGGCGCGAATATTCATTATTCTGCGTGGGTACATACTCTCAGCATGTATACCGGCCCGTGCGGGCCGATGACAGACTGAAAAGCGTTTCCTGCCAAGAAAGGCAGGGCTACATCACCCCCGCGAGGTCGAGGTAATCGAGCGGATTGAGGTGGAATTTTCCCGGGTCTTCGTAACCGATGATCCGGTGACGCTCCCCGGCGGGGCCATCCAGCGCTATCTCATGCGGGCTGATGCGCAGATGCTTTGCCGCATCGTATACGGCGATGACCGTGGGGGTGAGCATGGAACGCTGCCCCGGCATGGCGACCACCGCCAACAGGCCGCTTTCCAGCCGCACAAGCGTGCCGACAGGATAGATACCCACGCATTTTACGAAATACTGCGCCAATTCGCCGTCGAAATGGTGCTTGCTCCACTCATATATTTTCCGTATCGCCTCGGCCGGCTCCAGCCCCTTGTGATAGACGCGGTTGGTGGTGATGGCGTCGTACACATCGGCCAACGCGGCCATCTTCCCGAAACGCGAGATGTTTCCATGATCGAGCTTCAGCGGGTAGCCGGTGCCGTCGAACCGCTCGTGGTGCTGGCTGGCCACCTCGATGGCCTCGAAGGGAACCCCCTTGGTGGCGATGAGGATGTCATGTCCATGCACGACATGGCTTTTCATCAATTCAAATTCCGCGTCGGTGAGGGAACCCGGTTTGTTGAGAACGAGATCCGGCACTCTCATCTTGCCGATGTCGTGCAGCAGCGCCCCCACCCCCACCTTCTGGATGATATCGCGGTCAATGCCGATGAAACGGCAAAAAGCGATCATCAACACGCAGACGTTCACGCTGTGCATGAAGGTATACTGATCCTTGCTCTTGATGCGGCTGAGAGAGGCGAGCGCGTCAACATTCCGGAACACCGAGTCGACCATTTTTTCCACCACATGGTTGGCCTCTTCCAGCTCGACCTGCTTGCCCAACCGCGCCTCGTGCAAAATGCCGGTCACCACCTGTTTCGCCTCGTGTTTCACCGCTTTGGCATGAGGGATCTCTTCTTCCATCGGCACGGTGTTGATCACCGTCCGCTCCATCTCGACCAGGCGGTGCAACTCCTCATGCAGTTCCTTTTGCACCTCTTCGCGGGCCTTCCCGTGCCCCTCCCCCACATCCGCCCCCTTTTTGGTATCGATGTAGAGCTCCCGGATGCCGAACTCCTTTATTTTTTCCACGGTGCGGGCGTCTTTTACAAAAACCGAATTGGTAAGGAAGGGGTGCTCCAGCCAGCCGCAATTGAAATCGGCCACGAACATGCCCGGATCGAGTTGTTCCAGCCTAATCTTTTTAATCATACGAAGTTAGCCAACGTTATTAAAAGCGTTTTCTCTTGATTTCGCCATCCGGTTTCCATAGAATAAAAATTCATGGGAAAGGGAAAAAGCAACGGGTTCGCGGTCATATTCTCCTCCGCCCTCATTTTAGCACCGTTACCGCTATTTGCTTCCACCGCGGACATCACCGCGGAGGACGCCATCTCCGCCGCCGAACTGGCGCCGGACTACCAGAATGATCTGTTTCCCGAACACGATTCGTTGCGCCCCAATGTAAATTTCTGGGTTGACGTTTACACCAAATACGACGAAAACCAGGCAATAATCCACGACAGCGTCAATCTCAACATCCGCTATGAAGTGGTGAATCTGGACGATGCATATCCCCGCGCCACGCGCCGTTACGCGGCAAGGCAGCTTACGCTGCGCAAACGGCAGATCGCCGACGCGCTGAACCGCCTCGCCCGGCAGGGAGGGCGCTGCGAAAACGAAGGGGAATGCCGCATTGCCGCGCTGTTCGGCAACACGCCGGACGCACGTGTCTATCGCGAAGCGTCCGACCAGTTGCGCGTGCAGTACGGCCTCAAGAGCCGCTTCAAGCAGGGGCTTGTCACCAGCGGGCAATTCATGCCAGAAATGAGAAAGATTTTTGAGCGGTACGGTGTGCCCCTGGATCTGCTGGCGCTGCCGCATGTGGAAAGCTCATTCAACGTCAAGGCCTATTCCCGCGTGGGAGCCGCCGGTATCTGGCAGTTCATGCGCTCCACCGGCAAGCATTACATGAAGATCAACGGCCAAACGGACGAGCGGCGCGACCCGCTTATAGCCACCGAAGGGGCGGCCAAATTCCTGCGCGACAACTATGTGGCGCTGGAAAGCTGGCCGCTGGTGGTCACCAGCTACAACCACGGCAAAAACGGCATGGCTCACGCCAAACGGATCCACGGCGATGACATCGCGGGTATCATCGCCAATTACGACGGGCGGGCCTTCGGTTTCGCCAGCCGCAACTTCTATTGCGAGTTCCTTGCCGCCCGGCGCGTCATGCAAAACCCCGAACAGTATTTCGGCAACATCGATTTCCACTCGCCGCTTGAATTCGACGTGGTGAAACTGCAAAACCATGTGCGCATTCTTGACTTGGCCCGGCATTGCGACATAAACGAAATCGCGCGCCTCAATCCGGCGCTTCATAAAAACAGCTTAACCGGCCGGGCCGTACTTCCCCGCGGCTATGCCCTCCGCGTCCCCCGCGGCACTGCCGCCGCTTTTGCGCAGGTGGCGCCGTACAACCCCACCCCCGAAGAATTGGCGCAGACCGCTCCGATGCAGCGCATGGTTCCCCGCCCCGCGCAGCCCGCAAACAAAGACTATGGCACAACGACCCCCGGAGGGGGATATGTGGTCGACAGCGGCGACTCGCTGTTCAGCATCGCCCAGAAACACAACACGACCGTGGCGGCCCTGAAAGGGCTTAATGATATGGGCCGCCGCAGCCGGATATTTCCGGGCCAGAAACTGATTTTGCCCGCGGAGGCGGCTTCGCATATTGAGCCCCCCGCGCCGCAACCGTTGACAGTGGCGGCCGTGCCGTCATCGCCGCAACCCGCCGTGACGCCCGCGCCATCGGCCGCCGAAAAGGGACATTCCCTCGTTGCGGATTACTCCACACTTTTTGCCTATATGGCAAACCGGGTGGCCGTTTTGATTGGCGGGAGCAACCTGCGGCAACCCGCGGCAACCGCTCCCATTGCGGCCGCGGCCGCTGCCATGCCTTCTCAACCCCAAACGGTCTCTTTCCCCGTGCCGGCGCCGGAGAAGGAAAGATTCCGCTTCACAAAGACGGAAGAAAGGCACGGCGTCATTTCGGTATTGCCGGAAGAGACGCTGGCGCATTACGCCGAATGGGCCGGTGTTTCCACCCGCGATATTATGCGGCTCAACAAATGGCGCCGTCCGAGGCTGCAATTGTGGGGCGCCGTGAAAATCCCCCTGGACAAAGCTGGAGCGGATGTTTTTGAGCGGCGGCGCATTGAGTTCCATCAAAGCCTGTACAAGGATTTCTTCGGCAGCCACAATGTTACGGAAGTGGACGACCGGGTGCTGCACCGTGGCCAGACGGCGTGGACGATATGGAACGGTCAGCGGGAGGTTCCGCTATGGCTCATCTCCCTGTACAACGAGGGAAAACAGCTCAACCGTCTTCAGGCCGGAGATATCCTGCGGGTTCCGGTTGTCGAAAAAAAAGCCTTCTGAACCACGCGTCCTGATGTTGCACCGAAGGCTGAATACTGATACAGTTCACGGCAATGTGTGCGCGTAGTAACGGGCTGGACGCCAAAGGGGCAATCCCCTCTTTTTAAGGGACTTGCATGATATTCGATTCGTTGTTGGGCCTATTTTCGAGCGATCTTGCCATTGACTTGGGCACCGCCAATACGCTGGTGTTCGTAAAAGGGCGCGGCATCGTGCTGCGCGAGCCGTCGGTGGTGGCCGTTCACGCCGAAAGTAAGAAAGTATTGGCCGTGGGGCACGAGGCGAAAAAAATGCTCGGCCGCACCCCCGGCTCCATCGTGGCGTTGCGCCCCATGAAGGACGGGGTCATCGCGAATTTCGAATACACCGAAGCGATGATCCGCCATTTTTTCCAGAAGGTGCATAACCGGAAAACGCTCATCAAGCCGCAGGTGATCATCGCCGTGCCGAGCGGCATCACGCAAGTTGAAAAACGTGCCGTGCGCGACAGCGCCCTCAGCGCGGGCGCCCGCTACGTCTATCTCGTCGAGGAACCGATGGCGGCCGCCATCGGGGTGGGCCTGCCCATCGAAGCGCCGTCAGGAAACATGATCCTGGATATCGGCGGCGGCACCACCGAAGTGGCCGTTATATCCCTTTCCGGCATCGTCTATTCACGCTCGGTCCGCGTGGCGGGCGACGAGCTGGATGAAGCGATCATCACCTACATGAAACGCAAGTACAACCTCCTTGTCGGCGAACGGATGGCGGAGGACCTTAAAATCAAACTCGGCTCGGCCTATCCCCTCCCCCAGAAAAAAACGATGGAAGTGAAGGGGCGCGATCTTGTGGCCGGCATCCCGCGCACGCTCATAGTCAGCGACGAAGAGGTGCGCGAAGCGTTGAGCGAAGTCGTGGCGGTCATCGTGGACACCGTGAAAACCGCGCTGGAACGCATCCCGCCCGAATTGGCCGCCGATATCGTGGACAAAGGCATTGTGATGGCGGGCGGCGGCGCGCTGCTGGGGGGGCTCGACGTCCTGCTGCGCGAGCAGACCGGCCTGCCGATCATCGTGGCGGAAGACCCGCTCTCGGCGGTGGCAATGGGGGTAGGTAAAACGCTGGAACACCTTGACCTACTCAAACAGGTCGCCATTTAGCGCTGCCTCCCTTCCGGATTGTTCCGCGGGAGGATAATTAACGCATGGGCCGGCTCTTTCAAAAATACGAAAACCTGATCTTGCTGCTCTGCCTCCTTATCTTCGCGGCGGTGCTCCTTTCAAATAACGCCCGTGAAAACCGCAAGCCAAACATGATAGAACGCGCGGTGTTGGCGGCGGTTACCCCGTTCCAAAATTTGGCCACCGCGACAGTCCGCGGCGCCATCGCCGGCTACCACCGCTATTTTTACCTTGTCGAAACTTCCGCGCAAAACGAAAAGCTTCTCCGCATGTTCCACGAACAGGCGTTCAAGAACAACCAACTGCGCGAAGAGCTGAAAAAATACCGCCGCATCGACGAAATGATAACGTTTTCCCCCGTATCGCTGAACAACGCCGTGCTGGCGGAAGTGGCCGCGTGGGACGCCACTAACATCGCCCGGACAATGGTCATCAACCGCGGGGAGGAGCAGGGATTGCGCGAGGAAATGATCGTGCTGACCCGCCAGGGACTGGTGGGGCGCCTGGTCGCCGTCACTCCGAACGCCGCGCGTGTGCTGCTGATCACGGATGCCCGTAGCGCCGTGGACTGCTATGTGCAACGCACCCGTACCCGCTGCGTGGTGGTCGGGCAAAACCGCAAACGGTGCGACATCCTCTATCTGCCGGTGAATGCCAATGTGAAGGCGGGCGACATGCTGATCTCCACCGGGCTGGGCGGCGTCTACCCCGCGGGCCTGCCGGTCGGACGGATCATCACCCTTGATGTAGGCTCCAGCAAGCTTTTCTTCAAGGCGGAGATGGTGCCCGCCGCCGATTTGGAGCATCTGGAAGAGGTCATGGTCACCGCCGCCCCCCCCGCTATCCCCGATGAACTCAAGGTCGAAGGGCCGGTGAAAAAATGATCCTTGTTACGCAAATCGCCGTTTTCTTCTTCCTGTTCATCCTCCAGACCAGCGTGCTGCGCATGTACGCATCCATCGCGCCGGATACGGCGTTGTTGGGCGCAATCTGGTTCGCTCTGCGTTACGGGCGGTACGGCGGACTGGATAGCGGCGTGCTGGGCGGACTGCTGCAGGATGTCGCCTCGTTCGGCATGATGGGGATCAACCTCCTGTCAAAAGGGGTCATCGGGCTGCTCACTGGCTGGTTGAAGGAAAATCACCTTATCGAGTGGAACAGCCCGGTCAGTTGGATCATTACCATCGGCGCGGGGACGTTCATCAACAGCCTCATCTTCCGTAACTACGCGATGTCGTTCTTCGATTACCATCCCGGCCTCTTAAGCGACATCGGCCAGATTATGCTGCAGACGCTCTACAACCTCGTAGTGGGCCTACCACTCTTTTCGTTCCTCATCGCCCTCGAAACCAAAATGCGCCGCATCCTCAACATCCGCGAGGTGTAGCCTTGCGCTCCCCCCAAGCCCGGCAAGCCATAAAGAGGGTAACTACTTCAACAACTGCGCGAGGACGGCGCCGGGATCGGCGTCACGCATCAGTGCGTTGCCGATGAGGAAGGCGTCGATCCCCTGCCCCATCAGTTCATCCATCATGTAGCCGCTGGTGATGCCGCTTTCGCTTACGAGGAGGCGGGGGTTTTTCACAAGCGGGGCGACCTTCTTGGCGGTGCCGGTATCCACCTTCAAATCCAAGTCTTTGAAATCGCGGTTATTGATGCCGACCGCGTGCCGTCCGGCGGGTATCCACGCCGCCTCTTCAGCGCCGTGGATTTCAATCAACGGCTCCAACCCCGTCTCCTGCGCAATTTCGATCATTTCACGCAATTCCTCCTTTGACGCAAAATTCACCGCCATGAGCAGCACCGCATCGGCCCCCCACGCGCGCGCCTCGTATATCTGGTACGGATCGATGATGAAATCCTTGCGCAACACCGGCAACGAAACCGCCTCTTTCACCTGCGCCAAAATGCCCAGCGACCCTCCGAAGAAAACCGTATCGGTAAGCACCGAGATGGCCGCCGCGCCGTTGGCCTGATAACTTTTCCCGATCGCGGCGGGATCGAAATCCTTGCGGAACTGCGCGTTGCCGGGGGAGATGCGCTTTATCTCGGCGATAACCTTCCGCTTGGCCTTTGCGGCCAAAATGCCGCCCGCGAACGGGCGCGGTTTGTCGGCGTCTTCAGCCTTTTTCTTCATATCGTATATCGGCACGATGCTCCGGGTATGGCGCACCTCTTCCCGTTTGTTATCCAGAATCCGCTTGAGCAGCGGATGTATCACGCCGGTTTTATTTTCAGCCATAGCGGCTCCACCTTCTCCTTTATCGCCGGGGGCATTGCCAGATCGTCCGGCCATTCGCGCATATGCCCCTCCGCAGGCATTTTTTTCGTAGCGTCTATAATCAGCGTCCCCTCCCGCCGGATAAAGTCGCGGCGCGGGTCGGTATTATTAAACACCTTCCACATCACGGTTGAAAGGTCTTTCGGATCGATCTCTTTATCCACCACCGCCACGATGTTCACCATCGTTCCGGCCGGCCCCGCCAGCAGGTTCGCCCCTGCGGCTTGCCCCTGCCTTGCCAGCTTTTTATCGATACTGACGATCAGCGCGCGGTTGCGGCCGTTATTTTCGGGAACGCAATGCGCCAGCCCACCCGCGGCCTTGACCGCCGATGCGATAGCCGCATCGTCCACCGGTTTCAACCCCGGCGCGCGGCGCGGAGATTCCCCATGCAGGCGCGAGGTGGCGTCTATCCCCAGCTTGCTGCCGCGCATCGGCAGGGGCGAGCTGTGATCCAGCACATCCAGCGCCCCTTCGCTATAAAACAGATCTTCGCTGATATCAAAGTTATCCATCAACAGCCGGAAAACCGAACGGTGATCATGCACATCCACCCCTTCATCCACCGCCAGAATCATCTTGGCGAAGCTCATCTGCCCCGCGCCCCACATCGCGTTCATCAGCCGGTGGGCGGCGGCGGGAAACCGCTTCTCCATCGACACGATCACGCAGTTGTGAAAGACCCCTTCCCACGGAAGGTCCATATCTTTCACTTCCGGCGAGACGGTGCGGAGCATCGGCAAAAAGATATCGCTGGTGGCGCGCCCCATGTAGCAATCCTCCATCGGCGGCTTGCCGACGATGGTGGTGAAATAGACCGGGTTGCGCCGGTGCGTGACGGCGGTGACATGGAATGCCGGATAATAATCGGCCAGCGAATAGTAGCCGGTGTGATCGCCGAACGGCCCCTCAAGGCGGAATTCCTCTGCCGGATCAACATATCCTTCAATGATGATCTCCGCCTCGGCCGGCACCCACATATCGATGGTTTTGCACTTGGCCAGCGTCACCGGTTTCTTCCGTATCAGCCCCGCCAGCAGCAGCTCGTCGATCCCGCGCGGCATCGGGGCGGTGGCGGCATAGGTGACCACCGGATCGGTACCGATGGCGACCGCCACCTCCATCCGTTTCCCGGCGCGTTTGTAATCGTGGAAATTGTGCGCGCCGTCCTTGTGAATGTGCCAGTGCATGCCGGTGGTCTTTTTATCGAACAGCTGCATCCGGTACATGCCGAGGTTGCGCCGCCCATCAAGGCTTTGCGTGAACACCAGCGGAAACGTAATGAACCGCCCCGCGTCATCCGGCCAGCATTTCAACACCGGCAACGCAAAAAGGTCAACCGCATCGCCGGTATGCACCACCTCCTGGCAGGGGGCCGCACCGCCGGTTTTGCGCGGCGGGAACTTCGCCACCTCGAACAGGGTGCCCAGCATCGCCACTTTATCCATCATCGATTCGGGCGGCGCCATATGGAGCAGCCCCTCTATCTGGTCCGCGATCTCCTTCAAATCCGAAACACCCAGCGCCAGCGCCATCCGCCGGTGGCTTCCGTACGCGTTGATGAGCAGCGGCATGGCGCTCCCCTCCACGTTCTCAAACAGCAGCGCCTTGCCGCCGCCGGGAAGTTTGCTCATCCGGTCGGCGATTTCGGTGATCTCAAGAACGGGGCTGACGCGCTCTTTCACGCGGACAAGTTCGCCCGCCGCCTCAAGCGCGGCGATGAACTGTCCCAGGTTTTCGTAGGTACGGCGTGTGCCCATCGTGGTTAGATGACCGCCAGCGGGTGGCCGGTCATCTCCGGCGGCTGGGGAATGCCCATCAGCTTGAGCATGGTGGGGGCGATGTCGCACAGCGCGCCGCCATCCTGTGCCAGCGGCAAGCGGCGCGGGCCGTAAACATAGAACGGCACCAGATTGGTGCTGTGCTGCGTCATGGGGTCGCCTTTCGCGTCAAGCATCTCCTCGATATTGCCGTGGTCGGCGGTGATGATCATCCAGCCGCCCCCCTTTTTTACCGCTTCCATCATCCGCGCCACGCAGGCGTCAACGGTCTCCGCCGCCTTCACAGCGGCGGCAAATATGCCCGTGTGCCCGACCATATCGCCATTGGCGATATTCACGATCACCGCCGGGAACCGTCCTGATAAGACCGCCTTCACCACTTCATCAGTGACCGGCACGGCGCTCATCTCCGGCTGCAAGTCGTAGGTGGCCACTTTCGGGGAAGGAATCACCCGGCGTTCCTCGCCGGGAAACTGCTTCTCAACGCCGCCATTAAAGAAAAACGTGACGTGCGCGTATTTTTCGGTCTCGGCGGTGCGAAACTGCCCGATGCCGTTGTGCGCAAAAACCTCACCCAGGGTGTTGGATGGCGGACTGGTATCAAACGCCACCGGCAGGGTGAACTCCTTGCTGTAATCGGTGAGGCAGTAGACGTGTGCGCTCGGCGCTTTTTTCCGCGCGAAGCCTTTAAATCCCGGCTCGGTCAACACCTTCACCATCTCCCGCACCCGGTCGGCGCGGAAATTGAAGAACTGCACCACATCACCGTCATCAATGGTTGCGATGGGCGCGCCCGCTTCGTCAGTCATCACGGAAGGAATGATAAATTCATCGGTCACCCCGGCGGCATAGCTCTCTTCCAGGGTTTTCACCGGATCGCGGCCTCTCTGCCCCGCCTGGCCCAGCGCCATCGCGTCATAGGCTTTTTCCACGCGGTCCCAGCGGTTGTCGCGGTCCATGCCGTAGTAGCGCCCGATGACGGTCGCCACGCGGCCGCAACCGGTCTCCTTGATGGTGGCTTGCAGCTGGCGCATGTAGCCCGCCCCGCTGGTGGGGGAGGTATCGCGGCCATCCATCAGTGCGTGGATATAAACCCGCTCCAGCCCCTCGCGTTTGGCCTTTTTTAAAAAAGCGATCAGGTGCTCGATGTGGCTGTGTACGCCGCCATCCGAAACGAGGCCGATGAGATGGTACTTCTTTCCGCCGGCCAGCGCCTTTTTCACGCCGCCATCGATGGCCGGATTGGTGAAGAACGAGCCGTCCTTGATGGCGTGGCTGATGCGGGGCAGCTCCTGCCGCACCACCCGCCCCGCGCCGATATTCAGGTGCCCCACTTCGCTGTTCCCCATCTGGCCGTCGGGCAGGCCGACGAACTCGCCGGATGCGTTGATGAATATCGGGGGGAACTCGCGGTCGAGGTAATCGAAGGTTGGCATCTTCGCCGCTTTCAGGGTGTTTCCCCTCACCTGATCGGAATGCCCCCACCCGTCGAGGATGCAGAGAAGCACCGGCGTATAGCTGTTATTGCCCATACGCCCCATTGTACTTTTTAATGCGCCCCCCCTCAACAGCGCGTTTGTGGCCTCCAACTTGCCGGCAGAGCCATAACTATTGATACCCGCACAAGTAATGTCTTACCGTCCGGGTGGCGCGAAGCGTCAAGGGAAAGGTCATGCCGTGCGGCATGATGTACCCATTAAAATGGGTACCCACCAAGCTTCCGGGTGACCCACCAAAGAATGCCCCGGGTGTAGGGGCAGGTTTGAAACCTGCCCCTACCTCTCCGTCATCGGCCCAACGGGCCAACCTCCCCCGGTAGGTGCGACATTCCTGTCGCACATTGGCGCAACGCACCAAGAGGGCATTGCCGCTGGCGCGGCAATCCACAGGTTACAGCCTACAGGCTATTTCCGCGGCGGGTAGTGCGCGGCTGGCTTCGCCGCCGCTTTCAAGTTCCGCCGCGCCCTCAGCCCCTCTTTTCCAAAGAGGGGGGCTGTTGCATTATTTATGCATTCATCAATAATCCGCCGGGGTTGCCTTCATACCGCAATGCCATCTCTGCTAATGCTCCGGTGAATTGGATAGGGTAAATCGGCTTTTTCGTTTTCAGACATAAAGAACATTACGATCACGCAGTTTTCGCGCAGGGAGATGTCCGAAGCCAATCCGCTGACGCGTCTTCTTTCCGCAGCCCTCACCACTTTCCCGGAAAGCACTACCGCCACGTCAATATCGGAATCTTCCCGCGCATCGCCACGCGCATAGGAGCCATAAAGGTAAACCCCTTTCAGCCTGTCGCCGTAAATGATCTCAAGCTGATGGTGGAGTTGCCCCGCGATTCGCAAGACTTCTTCTTTGGTCATTTTTTTCATGGCCTGCTCCCAAGTTTTCCTTCGATTCCCGATCCTCATTCTACCCCATTACCTTTGAAATGAGGCCCTTGGGATTATTGCATCACAGCGCGTTTGGGACTCCCCGGCTGCCGCCGGGGCCATGCCTATCCGCTGAAAATAGAATGGCTTATGCCGGGGCCGCCCGCCCTCGCCAAAACACGCCAGCCCGTTGCCTCATGGCAGAATGTAACCCAAGGAGGCTAATTTCTTTTAGTCGTTGCCTCATAACTCAGGTAACCGTAGAACATTAAAGATTTTCTTGAGTTTTTTCTCAAGGGTTTTCTTC
>JAHFEJ010000123.1 GCA_023248535.1 Nitrospinales bacterium
GGATACGCGGCGACGGCCACCTGCGCGAGGTCGATAGTGGTTTCAAACGGTTTCTCTTCGCGGCGGCGGACGATCATCCGCGCGATCCTGCCGGCAAGGCGCTCCTCGCCGTACTCGCGGAAGATGCGGGCCAACTCGCGCTCGCTGGCGGTGTTGACAATATCCGCGGCGGTGCGCCCCTCGCGGGGATCCATGCGCATGTCGAGCGGCCCCCCGCGCTGGAAGCTGAAGCCCCGCGCGGCATCGTCCAACATGAATGAAGAAACCCCGAGATCAATGAGAATGCCGTCGGCCAAACGCCCGGCGAGCGGCCCCTTCATCTCTTCAAAACGGCAATTATGCAACTCTACCCTGCCCCCATAGCGTGCAAGCCTCTTACCGCTACGTTCAATCGCGCCGGGATCGCGGTCCAGCCCTATCAGAGTGGCCCCGCCGCCCGCCGCTTCCAGTATGGCGCTTGCATGCCCGGCCCCGCCAAGCGTGCAATCGACATATACCCCGTCAGGCCTCGGCCTGATTAATTCAATTACTTCATCCAAAAGAACAGGAGCATGGCCCGGCTCATCACTAGAGGATCCCGAGTTCATCGAGATCACCCCTCATAAGCCGTATGCCCTTGTTCCCGTTCTTCGCCGTCCAGGCGGCCTCGTCCCATATCTCGATATGGTCAACGGCCCCGGCCACCTGCACGTTCTTGTTCAACTTAAAGCTCTTGCGGATTTCCTGCGGGATAAGCAACTTGCCGCTTTTGATGGTGCTGGGATAGAAACGCTCCGCCAGCTCCTTCAACCGCCGCCGCTGCTCCCGGTCCGCTTTGCCGCGCTCCATCAGGTCGCTCAACATCGCCAGGTATGACGGGCGCGTAAACGCGATAAGCGATTCGTACGGCCCGTCTGATTGGATGGCAAGCATCATCGTTTCGTCGTCGGCCACTTCGCGGCTGATGGCGGAAGGGACGTGGATCCGCCCCTTGTCATCGACCGTGGCCGGATAGACCCCCGAAAACGCGGCATTCAGCATCTTTACACTTCCATCCACTTTAATACACTTAGGGACATATTTTCGCACACCATTGAAATATGTCAACAGCTAAACGACGTATTTTTAAGGAAATTTTTTAAAAGAAAAAACCCGCCAAGGGGAAGCCCTGCTAGAATCGTAAATGGGGCATTATTTCCCCCTTGAGTGTATGCCAATCCGGAAAGTTATTCCGGCGCAGTTACCCCTGCGAGGAGTTAAGAATTACAGAAAGAATGGCGGCAAGTGCCGCCGGGTTTGTCAGCCACCTGTACCTCGGCAAAAATCCCGCCCTTGCCCGGCCTTATATTTTGGCTCCAACCTTATTCGATCCGGCGCCTTCGCCGGAACCGTTCACGGCGGTTACCAGATAAAAATACCGGTTCCCCTTGGTAAGACCTATGTGGCAATAGTTGTTTGAAGTGACGCTTATTTTCTTTGCCTCGGATCTGTTGAACGGCTCGATGTTGGAGATGTAAACATTGTAGGATTGCGCCCCCTCAACGGCATCCCACTTAACCGTGATCTTGCCCGGGAACACTGCTACGGTCACGTTGGCGGGCGGACTTGGCGGCAAAACCTTCATCAGAACCCCGGATTCCGCCGAAACCGGCCCCTCGCCGGAATCGTTGAGCGCGGCAACGGCGTAAAAGTAATAGTTGCCGCTCTTAAGGCCGGTATGGGTGAAAGTATTCGTCAATGCCGTTTCCATCGTCCCCGCTTTTTCCGCCATTCCCGGCTTTTGGGCGAAGTAAATACGATAACCGGTCGCGGTTGGAACCGGTTCCCATTTGATGTTCACCATCCCTTCACCGGCGATGTTTGCCCTGACCCCGGCCGGCTGCGCCGGGGCAATCCCCCGCGGCATCCCCCCCACTTCCGCGGATGGAAGGCCTTCCCCCGTGGCATTGACCGCCGTCACCACGTAGAAATACGCGGCGCCGTTCTTGAGTCCTTTATGCTCATAGGTTGCCTCCTTTACGCCGCTTATTTTTGCGGCCTTTTTGGGATTGACGCCCGCACCGTTACTGAAATAGATGTTGTATGTATCCGCCCCCGTTACCTCATTCCATCGTAGCGTTACCTGCCCGGCCTCGGATACAGTTGCTACATTCGAGGGGCTTGACAGGGAGGGAACCGGTACTTGCCCCGCCTTTTCGGAAGATTTGCCGCACGAAGCCAGGATACAACTCAGGAACAGAAGCGGAAGCAGGGAGAAACCCGCCCCCCTGGAATAATTAACAACAGGCTTCGCAGGTGGATGGCTGATCAAAGGGAATAAAGCAATCATTGTAGTTGCCCGTATTTTAACGTAACTTCCCGCGATTTTCCCATTTCTTTGAGCATAATGCCGGCCTTTGGCACACTGCCGTCCGGCTCTTCCCGGGGCGGGAATTTTAGACAAACGAAATCTCTTGAAAAAAGTCCGTATTTTCAATATCGTTGGGGTAGGGAAAGAGCGCGGATTCATTCTCCACGCCGACATTGGGGAGTGTACAAAGGTTATTTTGACATGGAGAACATATTTCAATGACTAATCAGAAAACTAAAGAACCGGCTTTTAACGTTGACGCTTATCATTCGTGGCTTGAAGACCGGGCGAAGGTGGCGTCTACGCTGAAGGTTTCCCATTTCATCACCGTCTCCCGGGAATATGGCTGCGACGCCTACCCCACGGCGGGCAAGCTGCAGGAGCTGATCAACGCCAAACACCCCACCAACAAATGGCTGGTGTTCAGCCACCAGATGATCCAGAAGCTGGCCCAGGACGAAAAACTCGGCTCCGACCTCATCAACAACGTCAGCGAAAAACGCTACTCTTTCATGAACTGGTTCATCGATGGCCTGGTGCCGGACTACCTCCAATCGGTGCAATCGCAGGTGTTCGAGCGGATGCGGATCCTTCTGCTCAATCTGGCGGAGAAGGGAAACGTCATCATCGTCGGCGGCGGCGCGCAGATCATCACCAACGAACTCGACCCCTCCAAGTTCGCCGGTACGCACGTCCGGTTCTATGCATCGTACCCGTGGCGCCTTAAATCCATCATGGAAAAATTCCACCTGAACCGCGTGGAAGCCGAAGAGCAGATCAAAATGAAACAGGATGCGCGCAACAAGTTCGTGGAAGATTTTACGGGTAAATCCTCAACCGACCCGCTTCTTTACCACCTGATGCTGAACAACGACAAGAACACCGCGGATACGATGGCCGCCGCCATATTCCACTACTGCGAAAGCAGGGGGTTCTTCAAGTAAGGCCGCCGGGGTCATGGATCTGCCCGAAGGCAAACAGGCTTTAAGGGAAATAAAGGCCCTTGAGGACGGAATGGAGTTGAGGCTCAAAGCGGTGCGGCAACGCGCGCAGGAGATGGTTGACCGCGCGCGCGTGGAAGCCGAGGAGCGGATCCGGTTGAAGGAAGGCGAGTTGGCTCAACTGCGTTGCCGCCTTGATCCTGGAACACGCGGCGCGGGAGAGCCTGGAAGTTCACTGCCTGACGGGGATTTCGTGCCGGACAAAACGGCCGTCACCGGACTGGCGCGGGAGATTTTAAACGTCATAACCGGCCGCTAATAGCGGGAGGTGCACATGATCGTGCCCATGGAACGCCTGCTGGTGGCCGGCCCCAATACCCTCGTCAACCCCGCGCTCAAACTCCTGCACGATGCGGGAACCCTTCATGTCACCAACTCGCGCGAAGACCCTTTTTTAGCCGCCAGCGGACTGGCCACCGGCATGCTCGGCGTGGAAGACGAGGAGCGCCTGGGCTTGGCCGAACCGCTCCTTTTCGAGGTTAAATCCGCGCTCGCCAATCTGGCGCATGCCTATCCCGCCCACCGCGAACTCATCGCTTTCGAGCCGGGAAGCGAGGACTGGCTGTCGGACGATTTCCGCGCCCGCACCGCCGCTATTTGTGATGAAATATCCGGCGCCGCGGCGCGCAAACGCGGGATGGAAGAAGAGCTGAAACATCTGGGCATTTACCGCCGGATGTTCGAGGAATTCAAACCGCTGGTCGATATTGCCGTATCCACGCGGGGGGTTGAATTATCGGGTTTCATACTGCACGAAAAAGCGGCCGAGGCGGAAGCAGCGCTTGAAAAAGCGCTTTCCGCCGTGACCGGAGGGGGGCACGCCATTTTCCGCGGCGCCACCGAAGAAGGATTCACCGCGCTGCTGCTGGTTTTTCCCATCGCAATGCGGATCCGCATTCAAAATGAGGTATTCGCCCGTTTGGCCGGGCGTATACACACCATGAACATTCCGCCGGAATACGAGCGGGCCACATTCGCCGATACCCTCACCGCCCTATTCGAGCGCGAAGCGCGGGCCGAGGCCGGCGCAGAACAGGCGGCATTGCAACTGCGTGAGTACGCGGTGCGATATTCGGCCCTTCTCAAAACCGCCGAAAAGGGGTTGGAATGGGCGGTAAAGCGGTTGCGGGTGCGCAACTTCCTGGCCCGGTCCGGCCGAACCTTCTGGCTTTCCGGCTGGATACCGCGCGGGTCGCGCGGGGAACTGGAAGTTGGAATGCAGCGGGAATTCGGCGGGGCGGTGCTGGTCTTGGCCGCCGAACCGCACCCGGACGAATACCCCGACGTGCCGGTGCTGCTGCGCAATGGACGCTGGGCGAAACCTTTTGAACGTCTGCTTCAGTTCTTCCCCCCGCCGGTCTACGGCAGCGTGGATCCAACGGTGATGATAATGTTTTTCTTTCCGCTCTTCTTCGGCCTCATCCTGGGCGACGTGGGTTACGCGCTCATCATGTTCGGCATGGCCTTTTTTTTCCGCATGCGCCGCACCGGGGTGCCGCTCTGGAATGACGTCACCACGATTATCATCTTCTGCGGCGTCAGCTCATTATCCTTTGGAATTCTTTACGGCGAATTCTTCGGCAAGCTTTGGGGCGA
>JAHFEJ010000053.1 GCA_023248535.1 Nitrospinales bacterium
TGGGATGGCGTACGGCTGGTTGACGGAAGTTGGAGCATGCAAAACCCGGTACGCCTGTTGCGCGAGATGGGGGCCGATTTCATCGTTGCGGTGGATATTTCGCAGGACATGCTGGACGCCCCGGCACCGGACAATGGGCTGGAGGTGGTGCTCCGTTCGAATATGGCGACACGCATCACCCTTTCGGAATTGGAGTTGAAGGACGCCGATTATGTGATCCGCCCCGATATTTGCGAAATGAATTGGTGGGATTTCAAGAAGTCGGATATCTGCATGCTCAAGGGGCGGCAGAGCACCGCCGCCAGTATCGCGGAACTCAAAGAAAAAATAGAGCGCTCCCGCCTGAAAAAATATCCTCCCCTGAAGGTGTGACCGGCCGGCCTGTCGCCAACTATCGGCAGATTTGGACAAAAAAAATCCCCGGCGGCTTGTGCCGGCCGGGGATGTGTGTTGGAAGCACGGCGTTAGCCGTGGTGTGTGTTAGCCGTTTCTGTTGCCACAGACGAACCCTTTGCAGGTGCCTTTAAAGCCGATATGGCATTTGGCGCAGACTGCGGGGTTCAGCGGATGGCCGGGTTCCTTCGAGGCGGCGGAACTGCCGTCTTTCAGCGAGATCACGTCATATACCGGCTGGCCGCCTTTGTGATCCGTCGCAAAGGCAACGCCGATCTCCTTGAATACCAGGACGCCGGTTTTGCCGTCCGGGTAATTCGAACCGCGTACTTTGTACACCTTCATCGCGGCGGGATTGATAAAGGAAACGTATTTGCCGGGTTTAACGGCGCAGTAGGTGTCAACGGTGGCCTGGAGGATGTCGTCCCCGCCAAGCGGCAGCACGTTGACGCCGCAGGGAGGAACAAGGCCGTCCGCCGTTCCCTTTTCCCACTTATCCCAATACATCGGAGCCGCAGGTGGCGCCGCCGGAGCCGCTGCCGCCGCCGGAGCCGCCGCCGCTTTCTTGCCCGCCGCGAAAGTGGCGCTGCTGGCCGCCAGCACCATTACCATAGCCGCAATTACAAATAGAACCTTCTTCATGTCGATTTCTTCCCCTTAATGGAACAATTAAAGCTAGCACCCTTGTCACCCTCTAAAACCGGAAAATCAATTATCCTGCACACCCTCCTTTATGTATAATATTTTACATAACGTTCTAATCAATTTATGGTATGGCAACATTTAAAAAAAAGCAATAGTGCGCCGTTGCTTCGCTTTCCCGCATGGGGATCAATAAGGGAATGCTCTTTACATCGCCTGACCTCTATGCTATTTATTTAGCCACTGGGTAACCGATTGTCGGTTGTAAATAGGGAAACCGGTTAAAGCCGGTACGGCCCCCGCCACTGTATGCGGCGCAGAATCAAGCGATTAGCCACTGTCCTGTTTTACGGGGCGGGAAGGCGCTAATGATTATGCCGCGAGTCAGGAGACCTGCCCAGCTGGAACAATGCCACGGGGTGAAGGTGATGAATTGTGTTTTCTTTTGCGATTTCAAAATTATCCTTAACCGCCCGGTTCATGTGGCGGCACGCCGGTTCCTGAAAAAACACGGGGGCCACACCCGATGACCGGCGCGTGTCCCGCCATCGTGGTGGCTGGCGCCGCCAGCGGAGTGGGGAAAACCTCAATCGCGCTTGGCCTTGCCGCCGCCCTTGCACGGCGCGGCATGAGGGTTCAAACGTTTAAGGTCGGGCCGGATTTCCTCGATCCCGGCTATCTGGCCCTCGCTTCGGGCCGCGTCAGTTACAATCTCGATTCCTGGATGTGCGGCTCCGATTATGCCAAAAACCTCTATGCGCGCAAAACGGCCGATGCCGATATCGCGGTGGTGGAAGGGGTGATGGGAATGTACGATGGGGCGGACGCCGTCCATTCGCGCGGCAGCACGGCGGATATCGCCGCGCTGCTCGGCGCGCCGGTGTTGCTGGTGGTGAACGCGCGCGGCGCGGCGCGCAGCCTGGCCGCCGTGGTGAAGGGGTTTTGCGAATTTGAACGCGATGCGCGGATCGCGGGGGTGGTGGCGAATTTTTGCGGCGGCGAACGCCACGCCGGCATCCTGCGCGATGCGCTGGCTGGCGCAAACCTGCCGCCGCTCATGGCGGCCATGCCCAAAGGGGCCTTGCCGGAGCTTTCCTCCCGGCATCTGGGGCTGGTAAGCGCCGATGCGCGAATCTTCACGGCGCGCACGATACAACAGCTCGCCGATGCGGTGGAGTCCCACGCCGGCATGGACGCGCTCATCGCCGCCGCATCATCCTCGATCACGCGCAAACCGGAAGCGGCGCGCCCCCCCTCCGCCCCGCTGGCGCGTATCGGCGTGGCGATGGACGAGGCGTTCCATTTTTACTATCACGATTCCCTTGAAGCGCTCGAACAGGCCGGTGCGCAACTGGTCCGCTTCTCGCCGGTGCGGGACGCCGCTTTGCCGGATGGGCTGGACGGCCTCTACCTCGGCGGCGGCTATCCGGAGGAACACGCGCGGGCGCTTTCCCAAAATACCGGCATGATCCGTTCCGTCGTTGAATTCGCCGCGGCGGGGCATCCGGTGTATGCCGAATGCGGCGGCCTCATCTATCTTTCCCGCGGTGTTGAAATGGCGGATGGCGCGCGGTATTCTTTCGCGGGCATCCTGCCGGCCTGGGCGCGGATGCGCGGCAGCTATAAATCGCTGGGATACGCCGAGGCGGCTTTTTCCCGCGATACCCTTCTGGGCAAGGCGGGGGAAACGGTCAAAGGACATATGTTTCATTATTCCGAGCTGGTGGATGACCCGCTCGGCTGCGAAGGGTGGTGCGCATCGTACATGGTGCGGCGCAAGGGCGTTGAAACGCCAGAGGGGTTTTTGGGCGGGAAAAACGTGCTGGCCACCTACCTGCATGCGCATCTGGCTTCCCATCCCGCCGCCGCTGAAAGTTTTGTGAACCGGTGCCGCGCCGCGGCGCATGTATAAGAAGAGGTGAATCATGGATACCACGCAACAACGCCCGCTGGTGCGGGCACTGTACGAAAACCCGATCAAGCCGGAGGAGATAGAACAGCTCTCCTTCAAGTGCATCGAAGAGGAAGCGGGCGACCACGGCCTAAGCCAGGACGAGTGGATCGTGCTGCGGCGGATGATACACACCACCGCCAGTTTCGACCTGCGACAGGACATCCGTTTTTCGCCGGACGCAATCAGCTCGGCGGTGGCGGCGCTCAAGCGCGGCGCGGATATCTACGTCGATTCCAACATGATACGCGGCGGTATTTCGCTGGAGCGGCTGCGGAAGGTTTATCCGGGATACGGCCCGGAGAACATCCACTGCCATGTGGCTGACAAAGACATCGCCGAAGAGTGTAAAAAGGCGGGGCTTCCCCGTTCGCTTTTCGCCGTGCGCAAGGCGAAGAAAGCGCTGCAGGGGGGCATCGCCCTGTTCGGCAACGCCCCGGTGGCGCTGCTGGAACTCAACCGGATGATCATGGAAGAAGGTATTCGCCCGGCGGTGGTTATCGCCATGCCGGTCGGTTTCGTGCATGTGGTGGAAAGCAAGGAAGAGCTGATGTCGCTTGGCGTCCCCTACATCGCCCTTGCCGGGCGGCGCGGCGGCAGCCCGCTGGCGGTGAGCGTGATCCATTCGCTCAGCATCATCGCTTCGGAACGGAAGGACTGACACGATGAGCGGCAACAAAGAAGCGGTGATACTGATGGGGCACGGCAGCCGCGTGCCGGATGCGGGGCAGGGGATGGAAAAGGTGGCGCGCACCCTGAAAGAGACGGGGTTTTGCGGCATCGTCGAAGTCTGCTACATGGAACGGCAAGGGCCGCGGTTTGACGAGGCGCTGGCGAAATGCGTGGCCGCCGGAGCAATGCGGGTGGTGCTTATCCCGTACTTCCTGCACAGGGGACTGCACACCCGCGTCGACATCCCCAACATGATGCGGCACGAAGCGGATAAATATCCCGATGTCACCGTGATATTCGGCACAAACCTTGGTTACGACGACCTGCTGTTGCAACTGGTGAAAAAAAGGATCGGCGAATCGCGCCAGCTTTCCGACGTGCGGAAGGTCGAGCCGCTGGATCGTGAAAAGTATCCGCTGCCCCCCGAAGCGCAGGTGTTTGTGACCATGAGCCAGGAAGAGGCGGCGGAGTACAAAGAAAAGCATGGCGATCACTGCCACCACCATCACCACGGGCATTGATGAAATACGGTTTTTTTCTCTTGGCGGTTTTGTCCGGTTGGGCCGCCTTTCCGCCGCCCGCCCACGCCATGCATATCGCCGACGGCATCCTGCCGATGAAATGGGCGGCGTTCTGGTATCTGCTTGCGATACCGGCCGTGGCGATGGGGCTGCGGACGTACCGGCGCGAAAGCGAACGCTCGCTCCGCTTCCGTTCGTTGGCGGGACTGGTGGGGGCTGCCGTGTTTGTCGTCTCCTGTATGCCGATTCCGATTCCCTTTACGGGAACCTGCTCGCATCCGACAGGGACGGGGTTGGCCGCCATCTTGCTGGGGCCGTGGCTCACCGCCGCCATCAGCAGTATCGCGCTGCTTCTTCAGGCGCTCTTTCTAGCGCATGGCGGCCTCACCACTCTGGGCGGGAACATCGTCAGCATGGGAATCGTCGGCGCTTGTTCCGGTTACGGAATATTCCGTGCTGCGCGGTGGGCCGGCCTTTCGCTTTTCGCGTCGGCATTCCTTGCCGGAATGCTTTCAGATTGGGCGACGTATGCCACCACGTCGGCCGAACTGGCCCTCGCGCTGCACGGTGATGGCTCGGTGTTGTCGCTCTTCCTCGCGGTGCTGGCGGCATTTGTCCCTACGCAGTTACCGCTGGGGATCATGGAAGGGTTTGTGACCGCGTACGCCCTCCGTTTTTTATCGGAGCGGTGGCCGGAATTTCCGTTCGCCCGCGAGATCCGGCATGAAAGGGCGAATGTCCTGTCGAAAGTTTTTTTGGCGTTACTGGTTATTGCCGGGCTTTCCATCGTCGCGTATGCCAAGGGCTATGTGGGGGTGGACGACAAAGTTATTGGGAAATTCGCCGCCGACGCGGGAAAAGAACCTTCACCCTCGCTGTTGAGCCTTGAAGGCGATCTGGGGCTGTTCGTATTCCTGATTGCCGGGGCGGTCGGCGGATTCGCCTGCGGCTATTTCTACCGCTCCCTTTCCAGTAAGAAGGAAGATAAGGCTGGCAAGGATGTTTGAACTGTTTTCCGATATTTACGCCGGCCGCGGCAACCGGTTCACCCGCATGGATGCGCGGGCAAAGCTGTTTGCCGCCGCCATCACGCTGGCCGCCGTTATCGCCGCGCCGGGGCCTGCCCTGCCGTTTGTCGTCTGGGCATTGTGCGTTATCGCGCTGCTTTCCATCCGCATACAAACGAAAATGATCGCGCTGCGGATGGCCCCGGCCCTTTCCATGGCTGCGGTGCTGCTGGTGTTGAATATGTTCATGCTGGGAACAACCCCCGTCGCCCATCTGGGGATCGGCGTTTGGCGGCTGGCCGTTATGAAAGAGGGGTTGAATCAGGGAATCCAATTGGGCGCGCGGGTGATGGGGGCCACCGGCGTGCTGATCTTTCTTGGTTTCACCACCCCCGCGCACCGTTTGTTCCAGGCGTTGCGCTGGTATGGCGCGCCGGAAAGCTGGGTGGAATTGGCCCTCTCGGTGTACCGCCAGATATTCACGTTGATCGATGCCGCTTCGGATATGTACGCCGCGCAACGTGTGCGGTTGGGATATGCCGATGCGCGGCGGGCCGTCGTCTCCGCCGGGGTATTGGCCGGCAGTGTACTGCTCCGTTCGATGGAGCAGGCGGCCCGCACCCACGAGGCGATGCTGGCGCGCGGCTATGCCGGCAACACGGTGATGGGGCCGCTTCCCCAAATGGCGAAAGCGGACGCGGCCGTTGCCATTCTGTGGGCCGCGGCTGTTTTATCGGCGCTTGGCGTTGTTTTGAAGATGGGGTTATAAATGGGATTGGTTGATCTGCGCGGCGTTTCGTACCGCTACCCGGAAGGGACGCTCGCGCTTGACGGCGTTGATATGGAAGTGCGCGCCGGTTCGTTCACCGCGTTGCTGGCCAGCAACGGCGCGGGCAAAACCACGTTGATAAAATTGATCGCGGGCCTGCTGGTCCCGGTGGGCGGCGAAATTATATTGAATGGTGAAACGCTCAGCGCACTTTCCCCCAAAAAACTGTATGGCACGGTCGGCGTGGTGTTTCAAAATCCCGACGACCAGCTGTTTGCCGCCACGGCGGCGGAAGATGTGGCGTTCGGCCCGCGCAACATGGGGCTGGATGAAAAAACGGTTGGCGAACGGGTGCGGGAAGCGCTCGACGCGGTGGGGATGCTCCACGCGGCGGGCCGCTCGGTGCATCACCTCAGCTTTGGCGAAAAAAAGAAAGTCGCCCTGGCCGGCGTACTGGCCATGCGGCCCCGCCTGCTGCTGATGGACGAGCCGACCGCCAGCCTCGATCCCGCCGGCGAGGCGGATATGATGCGGCTGATCGGAAACCTCAACCGGCTGCACGGCGTGACCGTGGTGATGGCGACTCACTCCATCGACCTCCTGCCGCTGTTCGCCGATGAGATTTTCATTTTCAAGAACGGGCGCGTGCTCCAACGCGGCAGCGCCCGCGAAATACTTTCCGATCACGCGGTGATGCACGGCGCGGGGCTGCGCCTTCCCTACATTTCATCCCTGTTGCACGAGATGAAGACGGGCGACGGCCTGCCGATCCACGGCCTGCCGCTCACCATCGGCGAGGCGCGCAAGCGGTTTTTGGAATTGATACCGGATGAAGTATTTACGAGGCCCATCGTTGATGGACAAGGCTGAACAGCTGCGCGAAGGATTCACCACCGGCGCGTGCGCGGCGGCGGCGGCCAAGGCGGCGGCGATGCTGCTGCGCGGCGGGCCTCCGCCGTCGGCTGTCGACATAGCGTTGCGCGACGGAAGGGTTTCATTTGCCATAGCCGGCGCGGAAATGTGCGCGGATTCAGCGCGTGCGGAGGTGGTGAAGGATTCAGGCGACGATCCCGACATCACCAATGGAGCCACGGTGGCCGCCACCGTCTCGTGGATGGCGGAAGGGGATATCGCCTTCGCGGCTGGTGAGGGGGTCGGGACGGTGACGAAAAAAGGATTGAGCATTCCACCCGGCGAACCGGCCATCAATCCCGGCCCGCGCGCGATGATACGCGCGGCGGTGCGCGAAGTCACAGACCGCCCGGTGCGGGTGGAACTCTCGATCCCGGGCGGCGGTCCGCTGGCGGCGCGGACGTTCAACCCCCGCCTCGGCATCGTTGGGGGGTTAAGCGTGCTTGGCACCACCGGTATCGTCCGCCCGTACAGCCACCCCGCGTTGCGCGAATCGCTCCGTTGCACGCTTGATGTCGCGCTCGGCTCCGGCCTGCGGCGCGTTGTCTTCACCGCCGGAAACATCGGCACCAACGCGGCGGTGAAATCGCTCGGCATTTCAAAGGACGCCGTTATCGAGGTAAGCAACGAGTGGGGCTTCATGCTCGATTGCCTCCGACGGCACGATATCGACGCGCTGCTGGTGGCGGGGCATCCCGGCAAACTTGCCAAGCTCCCTGCCGGAGAGTGGGATACCCATTCCTCCCGTTCCGCAAGCGCCATCCCCTTTGTGCGCCAAACGGCGCGTGAGGCGGTGGGGGACGATCCCGAAAACGCAAACACCGTTGAAGAGATTATCGAAAACTGTTCCGGCGCGGTGCGGAAAATACTCGCCGATGCGCTTGCGGGAAAAATCGCGGCGGCGGTGGCGCAACACACCGGGAACCGCTTCGCGGTTTCCGCCGTTTTGGTGAACATGAAGGGGGAGGTCACCGGTTCGTCCGGCGGTCTGGACGGATGGACAAAAATAAACTGATAACGATAATCGGCTGCGGCCCCGGCTCGGCCGCCTTCCTCACCGGGGAAGCGCGTGAATGCGCCGCCGGGGCCGATGTGATGATCGGTTCACAGCGGCTGCTTGATCTCTTTCCGGATCACGATGGCGAAAAAATCGTTGAAGGGGTCAATATTGAAAAGGTGGTACGCGAAATAGAGGCGCGGAGTGGCAAAGCGTCCATCGCGGTGCTGGTGAGCGGCGATCCGGGGATGTGCAGCCTGGCGCGGCCGGTCATCCGCCATTTCGGCATCGCGTCGTGCCGGGTGGTGCCGGGCATCAGCTCGGTGCAGTTGGCCTTCGCGCGCGTTGGCTTGGATTGGTACGGCGCGAAGATCGTCTCGGCCCACGCCGCCGATCCCGCGCCGGATTTCTCTCCATACATTAATGAAGATAAGATCGCGGTGCTGGGCGGCCGGACGGAATCGGCGCACTGGGTGCGACGCCTTGCCGCATCGATTGGCGGCGGGCGTGTGTTGTACGTATGTGAAAACCTCGGCCTTCCCGGCGAGAAGGTTGCGATGGTGAATCTGGAGGAACTGGACGGCGGAGCAATCGGCTCGCTGACGGTGTTCCTCCTTCTGAGAAAGGAATTGTTGGAATGAAACCCGGCACCTTGTATGGCATCGGCGTGGGGCCGGGCGACCCGGAACTGATAACGGTGAAAGGGGCGCGCCTGTTGCGCGAAGCCAGGCATGTGTTTGCGCCGAAGGCGAAAGTGAAAACCGACAGCCTTGCCCTTGATATCGCCGCCCGCTACATCGGGCCGGATACCGCCGTCCATGAACTGCTCTTTCCGATGGTCACCGACAAGGCGGAGCTGGAGATGCGGTGGGATGAATCGGCCACCGCCATCGCGGCGGTGCTGCGCACCGGGCAGGATGCCTGCTTCCTCACGCTGGGCGACGCGCTGCTTTATTCAACGTACATCTACCTGATCCGCGCCCTGAAAAAGGCGATGCCCGAAGCGGTCATCAGCACCGTCCCCGGCATCGCCGCATACAGTCTCATCGCGGCGCTTACCAACACGCCGGTGGGCGAGGCGAAAGAGCCGGTCACCATCATCCCGGCCGCCGACGATCTCGACGCGGTGCGCCGCGCGGTGAAGGGGGAGGGAACGGTGGTGTTGATGAAGATCGGCAAGCGGATGGCGGGCATTCTGGACATTCTGGAGGAAGAGGGTATCATCGATAACGGCGTGTTCGCCGCCTACGCGGGGCAGGAGGGGGAACGGCTGGAGACCGACCTCCGCCGTTTGCGCGGCGCGGGGCCGGACATCGGGTATCTCTCCACCATCATCGTGCACACCGGGAGGAAGAAATGAAAGTAACGTTTGTCGGCGCGGGGCCGGGCGATCCCGAACTGCTCACCATCAAGGCCAAACGTCTGATAGAAACCTGCCGATGCTGCATCTACGCCGGTTCGCTGGTCAGCGACCAGGTTGTGTCGCTGGCCCCGAAAGATGCCGAGCTGCACAATTCCGCCGAGATGAGCTTGGGCGACATCACCGCCGTGATCAAGGATGCGCAACAGCGCGGCATGGATGTGATCCGCCTGCACACCGGCGATCCGTCGCTGTTCGGCGCGATCATGGAACAGATGAACGAACTTGACGCGCTGGGCATCGAATATGAGGTGGTGCCGGGGGTCAGCTCGTTCCAGGCCGCCGCCGCGGCGCTGAAAATAGAGCTGACCGTGCCGGAAAAATCACAGGCGGTTATTTTGGCGCGCAACGGCGGCCACACTCCGGTGCCGCCCGCGCAGGAGTTGGATCAACTGGGAAAAAGCGGCGCCACCATCTGCGTCTTCCTTTCGGTGCAGGCGGTGGATGAGGTGGTGCAAAAGCTGGCGCCGCATTACGGCGCCACCTGCCCCGTCGCGGTTGTCTACCGCGCATCGTGGCCCGATCAAAGCATCACCACCGGCACGTTGGCCGACATTGCGGAAAAGGTGAGAAGGGAAAACATCACCAGTACGGCCATCATCATCGTCGGTCCGGCGATGGAGCGTTCCAAAAACGCCAGCAAGCTGTACGACGCATCATTCACGCATGCGTTCAGGAAGGCGTCGCGGTGAAGATTGCCTTCATCACCCTCTCGCCGGAAGGAGCGGCCCTTTTCGTCGAACTGCGCAAGGCGTTCGCCGAAGCCGATTATTTTTTACACGACAAGGTGGAAGGGGAGTTCACCGCCGGGCGGTTCTCGCGGGTGGCCGATCTCACCGCCAACATCTTTGATCAATACGAAGGGCTGGTCTACATCGCGCCGTCCGGCGCGGTGGTGCGCGCCATCGCCCCGCATCTGAAGGATAAACTGAAAGACCCCGCCGTGGTGCAACTGGATGTCGGCGGGCGCTGGGCGGTGAGCCTGTTGAGCGGACACGAAGGGGGTGCCAACGCCCTTGCCTTCGCGGTGGCCAACGCCATCGGGGCCGAGCCGGTGGTATCCACCTCCACCGATGCGGCGAAAAACCTCATCGTCGGCGTCGGCTGCCGCCGCGGGGTGGAGGCGGCGCGGATCATCGACGCGGTGAAGACCGCGCTGGCCGATGCGGGCTGCGCGCTGCAAAAGGTGCGGTGTATCGCGTCCGCCGATGTGAAAGCGGATGAAACGGGGCTGATAGAGGCGGCGCACGCGCTGGGCGTGCCGCTGCGCTTCATCGCTTCGGAAGAAATACGGGAATCAACGCGCGATTTTGACAGATCGGCATTCGTGGAACAAAGCGTAAACCTGCCGGCGGTGGCCGAACCGGCCGCGCTGCTGGCGGGAAGGAGGACATCATTACTGCTGAAAAGAAGAACCTTCAAGGGCATAACCGTGGCGATAGCGCGGGAACGCTCTTTGTCGTTGGCATAGGCCCCGGCGGGCGCAGCGACCGCACCCACCGTGCCGAGAACGCGCTCGCCGCGTGCGAGGTGGTGGTCGGCTACAGCCGCTACCTCGATAACGTGGCCGACCTCACGGCGGGGAAGGAGATCATTTCATCCGGCATGACGAAAGAGGCCGACCGCTGCCGCGCCGCGTTGCAAAAGGCGGCGGCCGGAAAAAACGTGGCGCTGGTTTCTTCCGGCGATGCGGGCATTTACGGCATGGCCGGGCTGGCGCTGGAACTGATGCGGGAAGAGAATCTGCACGTGGGCATCGAGATCATCCCTGGCGTTTCCGCCGCCATCGCCGCCGCCGCGCGGCTGGGTGCGCCGCTCATGCTCGATTACGCCAGCATAAGCCTGAGCGACTTATTGACGCCGTGGGAACTGATCCGCAAGCGGCTCGATGCCGCCGCATCGGCCGATTTCGTCACCGCGCTCTACAATCCGAAAAGCAAAAAAAGGGTGGAGCAGCTGTCCGAAGCGGCCGAAATATTCCGCAAGCACCGCCCCGGCTCCACCCCCGTCGGCATCTGCACCAGCGTGGGTTACGAGGGGGAGGAGCGGATCATCATTTCCAACCTCGACCATTTTCTCGAACACGAGATAGGGATGATGACCATCATCATCATCGGCAACAGCGAAACGTACTTTGACGGATCGTGGATGGTGACGCCGCGCGGTTACAAGGGAAAGCGGTTTTGATATTGCTCTTCGGCGGCACCAGCGAAACGGCCCGGCTGGCGACGGCCCTTGCCGATGCCGGGTGGCGCACACTGGTTTCCACCGCCACCGACAACGCGCTGGATGTGGGAAACAATCCGCTGATAGAACGGCGCATGGGCCGAATGGCGAAGGATGCGATGGCGGCGTTGGCGCGGGAGCGGGGCGTAAAGGTCATCGTCGACGCCACGCACCCTTATGCGGCCGAGGCTAAAACAGTGATCGCCGCCGCCGCCCGCGACACCGGTCTGCCGCTGGTATCGTTTTTCCGCGCGGAAAATGCTTATGACTACGAACGGATTCATTACGTTAAAGATCATGACGAGGCGGCGGTTACCGCATTCTCCTTTGGCAATCCGGTGCTGCTTACCACCGGCTCGCGTAATCTCGCCCCCTATGCGCGTGAGCGCGCCAAGAACGGCATCCGGCTTATCGCGCGGGTGCTGCCGCATCCCGAGTCGGCGGCGGCGTGCCAAGCGGCGGGGCTTGCCGATGATGAGGTCATCACCGGGCGCGGCCCCTTCACGGTCGACGAGAACATCGCGGTCATCCGCCAATATGGCATCGGCACGCTGGTCACAAAAGAGAGCGGCGACGCGGGGGGGGTGCCGGAAAAAATAGAAGCCGCGCGGCGCGAACAGTGCCATGTGGTTATCGTTGACCGCCCGGAACAGTCCGCAACAAATGCTTGCGGCACGGTGGATGAAGTTATCGCCGCCGTTAGGCGCATCGCAGGTAACGGCAATGGCTGAAAAACCGGCGCGCTGCCTTGCGGTGTTCGGCACCGGCTCCGACGTGGGCAAAAGCATCGCCACCGCCGCCCTCTGCCGCATTTTCAGCGACAGCGGCATCGCGGTGGCCCCCTACAAGGCGCAGAACATGTCCAACAACTCGTGCGTCACCGCCGAAGGGGGCGAGATAGGGCGCGCGCAGGCGGTGCAGGCGGAGTGCGCCCGGCTGGAGCCGAGCGTTCACATGAACCCGCTGCTGCTAAAGCCCTCCGGCAACGGCGTATCGCAGGTGGTGCTGCGCGGCAAAGCGGTGGGCAACGCCGCCTCCGCCGATTTCCGCCATTTCCGCGCCCGCTATTTCGGCGAAACGAAAGCGAGCCTTGACCGCCTCCGCGCCGCGTACGAAATGGTGGTTATCGAAGGGGCCGGGTCGTGCGCGGAAGTGAATCTGCGCGGATGGGATATCGCCAACTTCCGCACCGCCCTGGCGGGAGACGCCGCTGTCATACTGGTGGCGGACATCGAGCGCGGGGGCGTGTTTGCGCAGGTCATCGGCACGCTGGCCCTGCTGGAGGAAGAAGAACGGGCGTTGGTGAAAGGGGTCATCATCAACCGTTTCCGCGGCGACATCGCGCTTTTTGAGGATGGCCGGGAATTCATAGAGAAAAAAACCGGGCTGCCGGTGCTGGGGGTGGTGCCGTTCGACCCGGCGCTTGATATCGACGCGGAAGACAGCCTCTCGCTGGACGCATCGGTGGCGCACCGCTTCCGCCCCGTGAAAAACAAAATCAACATCGTCTCCGTGCGCTTACCGCACGTTTCCAATTTCACCGATGCCGCGCCCTTGTTGCGCCACCCGTCAGTAAACCTGGCGTGGCTGCACCGCCCCGCGCCGCTGGATGGGGTAGACCTGTTGATCCTTCCCGGCAGCAAGAACGTCCGGGCCGATCTGCGCTGGCTGGCGGAATCCGGCTGGCGCGATCTGATTCTTGATTACGCAAAACGGGGCGGCCGCATCGTCGGCATCTGCGGCGGCTATCAAATGCTCGGCATGGCGGTGGACGACCCGCACGGCGTGGAGGAAGCGCCGGGGAGTACGCCGGGACTGGGCCTGCTAGACGTGCGCACTGTGATGGCGCGTGAAAAACGGCTGGCGCGGGTGCGCGCGAAATGGCTTGCCACCGGCAGCGCGCTTGCCGGATACGAGATACACATGGGGGTGACGGAATTGGGAAAAAACCTCCAGCCGTTGATCGCCATTGAAGGGGAAGGGGCGGCGCACCCTGATGGGGCGGCGTCCGCTGATAGAAAAATTATGGGAACCTATCTGCATGGCCTGTTTGACGAGCCGGTCTTTCTTGATAATTTTTTAAAAGGGTTTGGCAAAAGTGCGGATGGAGGAGGGGAGCAACCCTCGGCGGCCGTCCATAAGGAAATGCAGTATGACCGGCTGGCGGCGCATTTCTCGCGGCACCTCAACCTGAACCTTCTTTTTGATATTGCCGGATTCGGCGGGAAGGAGCGGCGCAATGACTGACGGCGAACGGGGACTGACGGTTATCTTTACCGGCAACGGCAAAGGAAAAACCTCGGCGGCGATGGGAGTGGTATTCCGCGCGTTGGGGCACGGCTACCGCTGCATGGTCATCCAATTCATAAAGGCGAACCGCGAGACCGGCGAGCTGAAGATGGCGGAGCGCCTGGTCCCGCAGCTGGAATTCGTGCAGACCGGCAAGGGATTCACCTGGCTGAAAGAGCACTCTGCCGAAGAGCACCGGCTGGCGGCGCAAGAGGGGGTGGCCCTGGCAAAGGCCGCGCTGGCGAAGGGGGAGTGCAAGGTATTGCTGCTGGACGAAATACTGTACGCGCTCGGAAAGAACCTCGTTTCATTCGACGACATCAAGGGGCTTATCTCCGCAAAACCGGCCGCGATGCACCTCATTCTCACGGGGCGCGGCGCCACGCCGGAACTGATCGCGCTGGCGGATATGGTGAGCGGTATCGAATCGGTCAAGCACCCGTATGAGGCGGGCATCCCGGCCCAAAAGGGGCTCGATTTCTGAGCAGTTGACGCCCATCCATTTCCCGCCGCGGCATTGAACGGGGCGATGGAAGATGTATAATTCACATGGTTGCGGTCTAGCGGCATAATCCCCTGGGAATAAAAAATATGGCAAACATGGTAAAAAACAAGCTGGTTGTCCATACCCATCATATCGGCAGCCATTTCACCAATGGGCTTATGCCGGTCGCGGCGCTGTTTATCACGCTCTATTTCATCACGGGCGACCGGAATTTTGAGAGCGCCTCATTTTACTGCATCGTCTTGGCCATGCTCGCCAGCCCCCCGGTTTTTTTCAGCGGCTTCATCGATTGGCTCACCCGGTTTCAGGGGCGTTCGACCCGCATTTTCAATCATAAACGTCTGTTTGGCGTCCTTTTTATGCTAGTATCGATACTGCTGGTGGCTTGGCGCATTATGCGGCCGGAAGTGGCCGCGCCATCAAGCGATCTGCGTTATGTGTACCTTGCAATGGTATATGTTGATACAGGTTTTGCCACGTATTTAGGCTATCTGGGAGGCAAGTTCATCTGATGCGGACACGGGAACGCAAAGACCTGGAGCGGAAGATCGAAGCGCTGGTGATCGCCATCCCGCGCGAAGTGGACTCACGCGACTTTTACATGAAACTGGCGGAGGAATATCCCGATCAGGCGTCGAAAGAGATGTTCAGCTTTCTTGCCAACCAGGAGAAACAACATCAAGATATGCTCGAACGGATACTTGCCGATCTAGAGGAAAAACTGACCAAGCTGCCATAGCGGCGACGGCACGAAGAAAGGGCACTGTATGGCTAAGTGGGTATGCAATATCTGCGGATACGTTTATGACCCCGCCGCCGGGGATCCGGATGGCGGTATCGCCCCCGGCACATCCTTCGAGGACATTCCCGAAAACTGGGTCTGTCCCGCCTGCGGCGTCGGCAAAAAGGATTTCACCAAAGCCGGCTGATACCCGATTCGTTTAGGGTGCTCATACAAACAAGTGGGAAAAAAAGAGTGATGGCCGGCCCGGAGCAGGTGGACAAGAAAAAATTGTCGGTCCTCGTGGTTGACGATTTTCCCAACATGCGCCGGACGATCAAGAACATGCTCCACTCGCTGGGGTATATGAAGCTTGCCGACGCGGGGGACGGCGACGAGGCCATCGAGACCATCGACCGGATGTATACCACTCCCAGCAGGGTGCAGCTCGTCGTCCTGGATTGGAACATGCCCCGCGTACACGGTATTGACGTGCTGCGTTTCATCCGAAGCAACCCGCGCCATATGCTTAACGTAATGGTGTTGATGGTCACGGCCGAAAACTGGGCCGAGGAAATCATCGAGGCGGCCGAGGACAACGTGGACGGCTACATCATCAAGCCGTTCGTCGCCAAAACGCTGGAACAGAAGATCAACCAGATTCTGGACAAGCATTTCAAACCCACCAAGCTGGAGCGGACATTCCGCGACGGCATCGCGCTGATGAACAAGAAGGAATTCGGCGAGGCCAAAGCGAAGTTCGAGGAACTGCTGGCGGTGAACGCCAACAGCCCCCGGTCGCTGCGGGAGCTGGCCAAGATCGCCATGCAGGATGGCGATGCCAAAAAGGCGGAAGAGCATCTCAAAAAGGCGCTGGAGATCAACAAGGAATACACCAAAGCGATGCAGGACCTTGGCGCGGTGTACGCCTCGGTGGGGCGGGACGACGAGGGCATCGCGATTCTCGAAGGCGCGATGAAAGTGAGTCCGCGCAACGCCGACCGGATCGCCCTGTTGGGAACCCTCTACTTCAAAAAGCAGCGCTATCAGGACATCATCGACATGGTGGAAAAGGCCCACCGCTTCGGCCTCTCCATGATCCGGTACGATATCGACGTGCTGCTGTCCGCGGCCAACCTTGAACTGAAAAATGTGGCGCGCGCCAAGGAGGTGCTCCTGCGGACCGTCGGCAACGCCGTGGACAAGGACAAAGTGAAGGCGGAGCTGAAAAAAGCCATCGCCACCTCCACGATATCGGATGCCGACAAGGAAGAGCTGGCCAACGCTATCGAATCGGCCTGACCCCCGCGGCCGTCAGGCCGGCTGTTCCATGAACGTTCCCATCTTGCGGAATTTCGCCCGCCGCTGTTTTACCAGCTCGCCCTTTGAAAGGCGCTCAAGCTCCACAAGGTTGCGCCGCAGGGCGCGCCGCAGGATGTGCGCCGCCAGCACGGGGTCGCGGTGCGCGCCGCCCACCGGCTCGCGCACCACTTCGTCAACAAGCCCGTTGGCGTGCATGTCCCGCGATGTCAGCGCCATCGCTTCGGCCGCTTCCTCCACTTTGGTCTGGTCTTTCCAGAGGATCGCCGCGCACCCTTCGGGCGAGATCACCGAGTAGACCGAATTTTCCAGCATCAGCACGCGGTTGCCCACCCCCAACGCCAGCGCGCCGCCGGAGCCGCCCTCGCCGGTCACCACGCTGATGATCGGCACGGTGATGGAGGCCATGTCTTTCAGGTTGTGGGCTATCGCCTCCGCCTGTCCCCGCTCCTCCGCGCCGATGCCGGGGTAGGCGCCAGGCGTATCAAGCAGGGTAATGATCGGATGTCCGAATTTCTCGGCCAAACGCATGCAACGCAGCGCTTTGCGGTACCCTTCGGGATGAGGCATGCCGAAGTTGCGGTACATTTTTTCCTTCACGTCCCGTCCTTTGTGGATGCCGATGAACATCACCGACCGCTCGTCCATCGTGCCGAAACCGGCCACTATCGAAGGCCCGTCGCCGAATGCCCGGTCGCCGTGCAGTTCGATAAAATCCGGCACGATCTCGCGTATGTAATCCAGGGCGTAAGGGCGCGCGGGGTGGCGGGCCAATTGGGTCCGTTGCCATCGGTTGAGTTTTGAAAAAGTGTCGCGTTTGAGGGTGTTGAGCTTTTTGTGCATTTTCCGTATCTCGCTGGAGAAGTCGGTATCTTGCAGCTTGCTCAATGAGCGCAATTCGTCCAGTTTTGTTTCCAGCTCGAGGATTTTCCGCTCAAAGTCGAGAATCCCGGCATTCATGGATGGCTTCTTCATCCGCGAATCATACCATATCCCGCAACCGGATTTGGAGGCAATCAAACGCCGGTTTGTGCCTTTACGCGGCGGTTTCGTTCTGCTTTAATGGCCGCATGGAAACGATAACGATGTACACCGCCACATGGTGCGGCGACTGCCGGGCGGCGAAGCGCTACCTCGCCGAAAAAGGGATCCCGTTCAACGAGATCGATATTGAAGAACACCCCGAAGCGGTACAAACGGTCGTCGCCGCGCGCGGCAAACGGGTGCTGCCGACACTGGAATACAAAGGAAAGTTCATCGACGGCAATCACTTCAACGTGGAACAATTCGCCAAAGACCTCGCCACGCTTCTCGCCTGACGTTCCCCTTCCTTATCCCTGTCATCCCGGCCTTGAGCCGGGATCCAGAAACATTATCAAAGCTTCCCTTTCGGCCCATCGGGCCGACACTCTCTTGGCGCGTTGCGCCAATGTACAAAAAGTCCGTACCCACCTAAAGAGATATTTCCCCCGGTGGGTACATGCTCTCAGCATGTACATCGGCCCTGCGGGCCGGCATCATTCTTCAATGAACCACAGAGACACGGAGCCACAGAGACGTTGGTTAGGGAAAAAACGGAATAAACAGCGGAAAAACATTTTTCTGCTCTGTGCCTCTGAGTCTCTGTGGTTTTTATCCGCGGGAATGCCGGGGCTGCCGGTCGAAAACCTACCGGCGCTGCTCCACGTCCTTCCCGTTTTCCCTGCCCGGCCCCGCCGTTCCCTTGATGATGTAGGGGGGCCGCCGGTAGACGTTGCGGATGAGGCTGGATACCCGCTCGTTGATCAGCATCAGCACCGCGCTGAACAGCGCCATCATCAGGAAGAGGAACGGCACCGTCAGCAGCCACAGCGCTTCCGGCCCGCGCATAAGGAAAGCGGCTGCCGCGGCGGCCATGCTCGCCAGGAACAGAAGCGATGAAGCGGCCCCCGCCCCCACCAGCAGCATGGTTGCCACCGGCTTGTTCGACATCAGGATCATAAGGTCCATCGCCAACTGCAGAAGCCGCAGGAAGTTGTAATGCGAGCGGCCGGTCAGCCGCGGGCGTTCGACGATCCGTATCTCCGAGTACTTCACCCGGCGCGAAGCGATGTAGGTGGTGATGTGCTTCAGGTATTCCGGGCTGTCGCGCAGCTCGTCCACAAATTCGCGGCGGAACGCGGTAAGGGCGCAGCCGTAGTCGTGCAACGGCCGCTGCAAAAAACTGTTGCGGATAAGGTTGAAAAGTTTCGAAGGAAGCTGCCGCAGGAAAAAATCGTTCTCGCGGTTCACCCGCCAGCCGAATACGGCGTCGTCGCCTTCCTTTTCGATCTTCTCGACGAACTGCGGAATGTACTTTGGATCGTTCTGAAGGTCGGCGTCGAGGGTCACGATGATCGCCCCTTCAGCGGCCTGGTATCCGGCGGCAAAGGCGGCCTGCTGGCCGAAGTTGTAGCTGAACTGTATCAGCCGCAGACGCGGGTTGGCGCGCATCCGCCCGCGGATGATCGGCACGCTTTGATCGGCGCTGCCGTCGTCCACAAAAATCAGTTCGTAATCCAGTGCCGCCAGCGCCGGTTCGGCCTCGTCCAGCAGTTGTGAGAGGTTCCCCGCTTCGTTATAGACCGGCACCACCACGCTTATTTTCAGCATACGCCATTTTCCCGGTTTTTCATCCGCATTGCACTTGAAAAAATCGCGCCGCAAAAGGGGGCGGTTTCACGCTGTCAACCGCCTCCCGTGCTGCCGCTATTTCCCCGCGCGGAGGTTCGTTCCCACGCCGGGCGGCACGATCATCAACGTGCAGTTGGGCGACTTGGCGCAGTTTTCCACCGCGCCGGAGAACGCCTTTACCCCTTCAAGCTGTACAAAGAGGTCGGGTGAAAGCCCCATCGCCATACGGTAGGCGTTGTCCGCCTCGGCGCGCTTGATCTCGGCGGCTTTCCGTATCTCCTGCGCCAGCGCCCGCTGCCGCTCGGTGTTCTGCAACTGCTGCTGTGTCGCGGTGGCGGTGATGGCGGTCATCACCTCGTTTGTCGGGATGATGCGTCCCACCGTTACCGACATCACATCCACCGGGATTTGGCTGGCGGTGACGATGGCGATGATCTCCTTCTTCGCTTCAAGCGCCATCGCCTCGTTCGCCTCGGTGGAAGAGACCAGCTGGTTCATGTCGTATTTTTTGCAGAGGTTGCGGACGACCGTGCGGAACGGCTCTTTCACGTTCATCGAGTACCAGTTGGGGCCGAATTTCTCCACCAGCTGCGGCGAGTTGCGTATCTGGGTTTTGATGTAGACGTTGAAGTGAACCGGCACGTTATCCTTTGACATCATATCGTTGAACACTTCATCGTACTGCACCGGCTTGATGTCGACCAGCGTGGCGTCGGTGCTCCACCATGCCCAGGTGAGGCCGGTTCCCACCGGTTCCTGGCGCACGCCGCCGTGGCCGAAAAAATAGGGGCGGTCCGTCAGCACCGCGTTTTCACCTGGTCCGATAGAGACCGCATGGCATGCCGCGAAAAGCGGCAGCAACAACAGGACGGGGATTGTTTTGGCTGATTTCATTTTCAAGACTCCTTCTTTGTACAGGCTGGCGGAATTGTGTACCTCCACAGCATACGCCATTTATCCGGTTTCACGGCATTCGGTGCAGGGTTTACTTCAAATACTTTTTCAGGAATTTCACAACCGGGTGTTTGCCCATTTTATCGGCGTAGCGGTATTTGGAAGACTGCCGTATCACGTCGGAGTAACTGGGATAAAGGTGTATCGCCTGCCATATCCGGTCGAAGGGGATGTTGAAATGTTTTGCCAGCTGTATCTCGTGCAGCACCTCGGATGCGTGCATGCCGAGGATGTGCGCGCCGATGAATTTCCCTTTTTTGTCCAGAATGACCTTGCTCATGCCGAATTCCTCGATGTCCGTCCGCGCCCGGTCGATCTTGCTGTAATCGAAGCGGAGTACCGTAATGTCGCCGCCGTGCGAGGTCCGCGCTTCCTCTTCGGTGAGGCCCGCGTGCGCCAGCTCCGGATCGGTGAACGTGCACCAGATCACATGGCTGTAGTCGGCCTTCCTCTTATAGGGGAGGAAGGCGTTGGAGCAGGCGAGGATCGCCTGGTATTCCGCCATGTGGCTGAAGCGGTACGGGCCGGTAACGTCGCCGCAGGCATAAATGTTCCCCGATGCCGTCCGCAGATGCGCGTCCACCTCTATGCCCCCCGCATTGTGGCGGACGCCCGCTTTTTCGAGGTCCAGCCCGTCCGTGTTCGGTTTCCGCCCCGATGCGATAAGGATGCTTTGCGCGGAAATCTCTTTGCGCTGGCCGTCCTTCATCTCCACGGCGAGGGTCACGCGCGCCGCGTCGCCCGACAGCTTCACCGCTTTGGCCCCGGTCACGATGTTCAGCCCCTCGCCCCGCAACCGCGCGGCCAGCATGTCCGAAAGCTCGCGGTCCTCCCGGAACAGTATCCGGTCGAATATCTCTACCACCGTGGTTTCAACGCCCAGCCGGTTGAGGGCGGAGGCCAGCTCTATGCCGATGGGGCCGCCGCCGAGGACCACCAGCGAGTGCGGCAGCGTATCGAGCGAAAAGACCGTGTTGTTGGTGAGGTAGGGCGTTTTGTCTATCCCCTCGATGGCGGGAATGAGCGGGCTGGAACCGGTTGCGATGATTATCTTGTTGGCGGTGATTTTTTTGCCGTCCATCACCACCGTGTGGTTGTCGGTGAACCGCGGGCCGCCGAACGAGAGGTCGATCCCCAGCGCCTTGAAACTTTCGGGGAGGTGCGTGTTGTAAACCCT
>JAHFEJ010000054.1 GCA_023248535.1 Nitrospinales bacterium
AAGAAAACCCTTGAGAAAAAACTCAAGAAAATCTTTAATGTTCTACGGTTACCTGAGTTATGAGGCAACGACTAAAAGAAATTAGCCTCCTTGGGTTACATTCTGCCATGAGGCAACGGGTGGCGGGCGTGAAACGCCCGTGAAAAAGCTTCACGAACCACCTGCCTAGAAGTGACATTTGAGTAGAAATTGGAGCCGGTGCGGGGAATTGAACCCCGGGCCTACTGATTACGAATTAGGGGATACCACTTCTACCCACATCCACGGCTTCCTACACAATTCTTTACAAGCCAATATATACAGTGCTATATTGTCTTTGTAGTTAGTGGGAAGTCTATGGAGTTTTACCTATGAATCCTACATAGTTCCTACACAGATAACCACTGATTGTTTCCTACATGAGAAGGAGGGCGCTCCATTGGCCGTTAAACAACTTACGAAAAGCATGGTGGAAGCAACGCCCTATGCAGGTGAAAGTGTAGCCATAATCTATGACACGAAGTTAAAGGGCTTCGGGCTTCGAGTCTCCAAAAGCACCAGAACTTATTTCGCCGAAGCAAAGGTGAACGGTAAGACCCGCCGGGTGAAGATCGGCACACACGAAAACGGGCTGTCAGCCGAAGAAGCGCGGAAGAAGGCACAAGCTCTTTTAACCGAGATGCAGGAGGGAATTGACCCTAACGCCCGGAAGCGAAGCGCACGGCAAAAGGAAGCGGTAACGCTGGAGATGGTTTTCCAAAATTACATTGAGGCCCGCAAAGACCTAAAACCCAAAAGCCTGTATGACTACCGCCTAGTTTTTAAGAACTGCTTTAAGGACTGGAAGGATAAGGCGATAACGGGCATTGATAAGGACATGGTACACCGCAAACACCTTGCGCTGGGGGAAAAGCGGGGGGAGGCATATGCAAACCTTGCCATGCGCCTATTACGGGCGGTGATCAACTTCGCCAAAGAGCGGTACGCTGGCATAGGGGATAATCCGGTGGCGGCGCTTTCCCGTACCCGCGCATGGTATCGGGTGGAGCGGCGGCGCACCCTGATAAAACCCCATGAACTCCCGGCTTTCTTCAAGGCGCTCAATGCTATGGAAGATAAGGACGGGCGGGATTACCTGCTTCTCCTTCTCTTCACCGGCTTGCGCCGGGAAGAGGCGGCCCGGCTCCGCTGGGAAACCGTGGACTTGAAAGCCCGTACCTTCACGATACCGGACACCAAGAACCGAAATCCGCACACGCTCCCAATGAGCGATTACCTCTTTGAACTCTTTAAACGCCGAAATGAGAACCGCCAAAACTCCCCCTATCTGTTCCCCCAAGCGAATGATCCAGAAAAGCCACTTGCAGACCCGCGCCACATTATCGGCCAAGTGAAGGAGCTTTCCGGCCTAACCTTCATGGCTCACGATTTGCGCCGGACGTTTGCAAGTATCGCGGCGGGGGAAGTGAGCGCGTATGACCTCAAGAAGCTCCTTAACCACAAGGACGGGGGGGATGTTACGGCGGGTTATATCGTGAAGGGGCCGGAAGAGTTACGTTCGGCAATGGAGCGTATCGCGGGGCGGATACTCGCCCTTTCGGAAGAATCGGGAGGCAAGGTTATCCCCCTGCAAAAGAGCGGCGAGAGGGGGAAAAAGTGAAGCATTTTGAGATTCCAATTTGGAATCTTAAAGGCGAGTATTTTGAGGTCACAAATTGTGACCTCAAACAAAACATGAAAGGGGAGCGGAGGAAGAAGCAGAAAGAGATCGGCATGAACATTACCCCCATTACAGGGCTTGAGCGCCGCATCTTCACCATACGCGGCCAGCGGGTGATGATAGACGCAGACTTGGCGGAGTTGTACGGGGTGATTACCGGACGATTAAATGAACAGGTAAAACGAAACCGCGAACGCTTCCCGGAAGACTTCATGTTCCAGCTTACCAAAACGGAATATGAAAACTTGAAATCGCAATTTGCGACATCAAGCTGGGGCGGAAGACGAAAGCTACCCTACGCTTTTTTGGAGCACGGCGCGATTATGGCGGCCAACGTACTTAACAGCAAACAAGCCATTCAGGCCAGCGTGTACGTTGTCCGGGCATTTATACGAATGCGCGAAGGGTTGATAGAGCACAAGGAGCTTGCCCGCAAGGTAAACGATCACGAACGGCTGTTGAATGATCAAGACGAAGTGATTATCTCCATCGTGGAAGAAATGGGCAAGCAGCGGAAAGCACTTCCGCCCGTAAAACCGAAACGAAAAATAGGGCTTGGAAAATAGAAAGAGGACGTGAAAGAGGACGTGCTTGCTCTATTACGCAATGCGTAATATCATAAGACCAACGGCATGATAAAGAGTTTTGCGGACAAGGACACCGAGCGGCTATTTAACCGCCAGCGGCCCAAGCACATTCCGCCGGACGTTTGGGAACGAGCGCATAACAAGCTGATTGTTATCCATGCCGCAGAGGATGTAAGCAGCCTTGCTTTCCCGCCCGGCAACAGGCTTGAAAAGCTGGGAGGGAACAGGCAAGGCCAATACAGCATCCGCGTTAATGAGCAATGGCGTATCTGCTTCCGTTGGGAAGATGGGAACGCCCATAACGTGGAGATATGCGACTACCACTAAATTTGAGACGGAGGTATTGATAATGGCTAAGACTATTTTTCCGCCGGTATCACCCGGCACGATTTTGAAGGAAGAGTTTATGGAGCCGATGGGGATAAGCCAAAACGGGCTTGCCCGCGCCCTGAACGTTCCCCCGAACCGGATAAACGACATTTTGCAGGGGAAGCGTATCATATCGGCGGATACGGCTTTGCGGCTTGCCCGCTATTTCCACAACACGCCGGGCTTTTGGATGAACCTGCAAAGTCATTATGAGATCGAATGCGCGAAAGAAAAGAGCGGCAAAACCATCCACGCAATCAAGCCGCTTCGCCGCGCCGCGATGCAGGTAAAGTAATCGTGCCGGGCTAGGCTTGCAACCGAACGGCGGAAATCCTTGCCGCTTGCCCGGCGCATAACTACAAGGAGCGCGAAAGGATGCGCTATGGATTCTCCTTCAGCCGTCAAATTTGAAAAACTCTCCGCCTACCTTGGATTCGATAAGATAAAAGGGTTTACGCTTGCTCAAGCGGTTTGTCTTTGGTGTGGCTATGCCCCTCCATCTAGGCTTACAAATCACCTGCACAACAATGATTGGATTCCTCTTCCCAAATGGCCGATTCATTCACCGATTCCAGATAACCAATGGCCCGCTGATGTTTTCGCTCTCCGGCGGCATTTTGAGGAAACACTTATGTCCTACTGGCGAACAATCGCAACCTATGGCCGCTGGGATAGAAGCAGGGCCGAAATACAGAGGAAGGAAGATGAGGTCAACTATTATGTTATGCAAAAGGGAAAGTTGTATTCTGAATTCTTAATCCTATTTTTTCGGTGCGCAAGAACTCAACTGCTGTTCCACCTGAAGCCGAAAAAAGGCGGCGCTGTAAATGGACTTCATGATTATGAGATAAGCACCCATTTCTTAGACGGCAATAAGCAAATAACAGAATTTGACGCTTATGAGGCAACCGCGCGACTGCTCTACGATTACAAAATACCAAGAGAAGTCTTGCGGGATTACGCCCTTAAAGATGGCGGATCAATCCCCCCATTCCTCCAGTCGCCGAAAGAGCGGAGCGCTTCATTAGCCACAGCATCACAAACCACAACGGTTCCCTCACGACCAGAACAGGCTGTGGATAAAGTACCCGCTGGTGACGTGGGAAAAAAAATGGCGAAGAAATCGCCGATACCTGACTTTATTGATGGTGCGGAATTGCAAATTAAAGCGAAAACAAAAAGCCTGATTAATGCTAGATCAAAAGACGTGGCAATGACCAGTACTCAAATATTTGAGACTCACGAAATGAACGCCCTCGTTGCTTCGTTGAGAACGGAGCTTGAGCCAATGCTAGGGCTTCAAGGCTTGAAACTAAATGCCAAGAGCCGTCTAAATGCTCGTAAAATTCATGGCTGGATAAAAACCGAGATGCAAGCGGCTGGTGTAAGGCTTTTGAATAGCCGTCCGCCGACCAAAAAGAAACAAAAATAAAAACCCTGTCAACCGCCCTACTGCATAGAATGAATTCTTTTCTATGCAGCTTATCGTTTCAGCCGTATAAATACTGCTCCGAAAAGGTACGCAGAATTTAAGGTGCACAGTTCCGAACCATGTACCTTTTCTTAGAAAAACCAACCCTACCATGCCCATAGAAACGCAACCCCCGCAAGGGGACACAAGAACCTTTTTGAAGGAATTGGCGGATATGGAAAACGGTTTGATGACGGAAAAAGATGCGGCGGCCTTTCTCAAAGTAAGTTTGGACTTCTTGCGAAATGACCGCTGGCGGGCGGGAGAAGAGATGATCCCGTATTCCAAAATAGGCCGCCTTGTGCGTTATCGGCGGGCCGACCTTGAAAAATTTGTTGAAGCCCGGATGAAGACCCCGGCAATCTGCGAAAAATAGGGGGCGGCCATAGTGAAGATCAAAAGGTGGCTCAATGCTTGTTTGTTGCGTACTGTTAAAAGCGGCGGAAAAGACCGTGGTGAAGGATAGATTTCAACGGCGCGGTAAATCCTTGCCACCGTTTTTGCGCGTTGAACGCGAGCTATTTAACAGCCCCGTCTGGGCCGCCCTCTCGCACAGCGCAATAAGGGTATACCTCTGCTTTAGAAACGCGGAAAATGGGCACAACAAGAACGACCTGCGAGTAAGTTACGCTTTCATCCAGCGGCATGGCGTGAAGGGGACTGCCACCATTTCAAGCGCGATTAAGGAGCTTGATGCCGCCGGACTGATAGACATTGTCGATCACGGCGGGATTTACAAGCGGTCAAGCGTGTACGGAATATCCGAGCGTTGGAAAAATCAGCGCGCAACTTCAAAAAACGAAGTTGTTAGCTTCGGAAAGCGAAGCAAAGAGCACTGCAAAGAGTTAACCATAGCTTCAAAAAACGAAGCTGTTGGGCTGAAATCATGAAAGGTTCAACTTCATTTTATGAAGACATCTATATATCTACCATACCCATGTTGCATTAAAGTGCCAGCGTGAATGGAATTGTTGCGAGAGGCCAAAACCCGTCCGCCAAGGTAATGCTTGAGGGGATTCTTTCCGCCGAGGGGGAGAAATAGCGTCATGTCTAGGAAAAAGCGGAATTACAAAGTTGGCTACGGAAAACCGCCCAAAAATACCCGATGGAAACCGGGACAATCCGGCAATCCGATGGGGCGCGTATCAGACCGCTTTTATGCATACTGGGTTTTGGCAAACATGGACGATCCGCGTTTTATGAAAAAAAAGGGCAAAAGCCATGTGTCCAAGTTTTTGAGCGGCATTCGCTACATGCTAAAGATTACCTATCCCGATGGATAACCCCTCTTTTCAGCCGTTAGAAGCCCCCCTAGCAGGGAATTTCGGCGGGGAAAGCGCGTTTCACCCTTTATTTACGCCGGTAAACCGCGTTTTAGAAAAGAGAAAAGGTACGCTTTTATCGAAAATAACAACGAAAGAACAGAAGGGAAAACAGCCTGTGAACAGGGAAAAAATGAAACCAGTTTTCGGAATATCGGCGCAAGGCCGAAATGAACTGATAGCGCACCGGCAAGGGCGGAGAATTACCCGCAATCAGGCAATCAAGGCGAAGTGTTATGAGTGTACCGGCGGCTATGCCGATGGCAAGGGGGATTGCGGGATAGCCGATTGCCCGCTTTATAACTTCATGGCGTACCGGGAAGGAGTGGACAAAATCGCTTTCAATCCCGTAGCACCCCAAAAAACTACCCCCGCCAGCAAAACCGAGGTGGTGATGGGTGGGACAATGCGTTAGATGGTATCCATATCCCCCAGAGGCCATATTTCAGGGGGAAAGAAGGAAAAAAGATGAAAAATGACAATCTACCCCATACAAAGCGGCGCGGAAGGTTGTTAAACGGCAATCCTTCGGGTGATTTCACAAAAGCCCCACGTTGCGGGGCGAAGACCAGAAGCGGGACACCGTGCCGATCCCCCGCCATGAAAAATGGACGGTGCCGGATGCACGGCGGCATGTCCACCGGGCCGCGAACTAAAAAGGGCAAAAAACGGGCGCGGCGGGGGAATTGGAAGCACGGCAAATATTCCGCCGAAGCGAAACAGGATCACCGGGAACTTAGAGCGGCTTTAATGTGGAACGGGCGAATAATAAATTACTGGTACAAGAGAAAGCTCTTTGGGTGGCAACAAAAGCTGAAGAACCCCGCCCTTGACGTTGCTGAGTATGACAAGCGGCCCCTTCCGCTCCCGCCAGAGTTAAGGATTACGCCCCCTCTTGTTGTTCTTTGGGAAGCCAAGAACAGAAAAAGAATTTGAGCAATCCTATGGCAGAGCAAAACTGCCCAAAATCAGGGGAGAAACTTCAAGCGGTCTCCCCTCTTCACCGGCACGCTGACGACCGCGCCGACATAAGGCTAATATTTTTCACGGTATCGCCAAATAGACAAGGGAAATGGTTCTTTGCGTGATATAAATACCGACATATCGTAAGGTGGAAAAATGCGGAAATCGGTTGGCCCGTTTGCTATGGGGCGCAACTTTGCGGGCACTGTCCAAGGGGGGCGAATGGCGAAGGACAAGAAGATCGACAAAAAACCAAAATCGAAGAAAACGGCTTCCGCCGCCGGGAAGAGATCGGCAGGGGCGCGGCAAGCATCATTGGGCGGCATGGAGAGCGGAGGGCGGAAACGGCCCATTGTTCAATATACCCATGATGATAAGGAGCGTCTCAATAATCCCCCGGTCGGGCTGGTGGATACCGGCACCGATAGCGATGCCACCTCCCCAAAGAAACAGTATGCCTACGATCCGCATATAGACCCCGCCTTGCAATGGGCCGGGAAAGCGGAGCGCCTTTCGTTTGAGGTGGATACCGTTTCGCTACATGTGCATGAGCGGATAGACCCCAAGAAGATCATAGAGGCGATAAAGAAAAAGAACGGCGGACCGCAAGTATCAATGTTTGAAACTCCCGGCTTCAACCCCCCGTTGCGCGAGGCGGTGGAGTTTTACAAGCACAAACATGGCTGGAGCAACCGCCTGATAGCGGGGGACAGCCTGCTGGTGATGAATAGCCTGATTGAAAAGGAAGGGCTGGGCGGCCATGTGCAGATGGTCTACATAGACCCGCCGTATGGGATTAAGTACGGGAGCAATTTCCAGCCATTCGTAAATAAGCGGGATGTGAAAGATGGGAAGGATGACGACCTGACCGCCGAGCCGGAAATGGTTAAAGCATTCCGGGATACATGGGAATTGGGGATACATTCCTACCTGACATATCTGCGCGACCGCTTCCTACTGGCCCGCGAACTGCTTGCCGATACCGGCAGCATTTTTGTGCAGATTTCAGATGAGAACGTCCATCTCGTTCGCAATCTTTTGGATGAGGTTTTTGGAAGAGATAATTTTATTTCCCAGATTAGTTTCCGAAAGAAAACAATGCCTTTGGGCGCGAAGAGCCTTGAACAAATGCATGACATGATTGTTTGGTATTCGCGTGACAAGAAGAAAATTAAGTATCGGGATTTATACAAGGAATACTCTATTCTCGGAGCCCAAGACTGGAAATGGCTGGCTTTACCCGATGGTACCAAAAGAGAAATGACAAAAGAGGAGTTTGCCGGGGAAACACGTTTTCCTGAAAAAGCAAGAGTCTATCGCTTAAAACATCCTTCTCCTTTAGGGGAGAACATCAAAAATAAGTATCCTTATGAGTATGAGGGCATAACCTATGAGCCACCGGCAAATGGGTGGGGAGTAGAAAGAGACAAACTCGATCAATTGGTACATGCTGAGCGTGTTCAACCTAAAGGGAACATGTTGAATTACATTCTTTTCTTTGATGATTTTCCAATCACCGTTCTAACAAACCCTTGGAATGACACAGTTGGCCCACAAGATAAGAAATATGTGGTTCAAACATCCGACCTGGTAATTCAGCGCTGTCTGCTGATGACCACCGACCCCGGTGATTTGGTGCTTGATATAACCTGCGGTTCCGGCACCACCGCCTATGTGGCTGAACAATGGGGGCGGCGCTGGATAACCTGCGATACTTCGCGCGTGGCTACCGCACTTGCCAAGCAACGGCTAATGACGGCTACCTTTGACTATTACGAATTGGCGCACCCCCATGAAGGGGTGGGAAGCGGATTCAATTATAAAACCGTACCGCACGTTACCCTTAAATCCATCGCAAACAACCCGGAAATAAAAGAGGGGATGAGCAAGGAGCAGATCGAAAGGGCAATCGCCAGATATGCCGAGCAGGAAACTCTATACGACCAGCCGATAAAAGAGAGCGGCAAGGTGCGCGTTACCGGCCCTTTCACCGTGGAGGCGGTTCCGGCCCCCACTGTGAAATCAATTGATGAGATAGACGGCACGGAAAAACCGCAAGAGGTGGATGTAACCATTGCCCGAAGCGGGGCCACTTTGCGCCAAAGCGAATGGTGCGGCGAATTGCTCCGCACCGGCATACGGGGGAAGAAAGGGCAGAAGATAGGGTTCTCCCGCGTTGAAACGCTTCCCGGCACCCGTTGGTTACACGCCGATGCTGATACCAAATCGGTCATGGCGGGCGTTGGCGATGGGCTGGGGCCGTCTGAACGTGTAGTTATCTCCTTCGGGCCGGAACATGCCCCTTTGGAACAGCGCCAAGTGGAACACGCCATAGAAGAGGCGCACAAGCTGGTGCCAAAACCCAAAATGATCGTATTTGCCGCTTTCCAATTTGACCCCGAAGCGGCAAAAGACATAGACGAAACGGAATGGCCGGGCGTGACCCTTTTGAAGGCCCAGATGAACGCCGACCTGCTGACTGAAGACCTGAAGAAAAAACGGAGCAGCAACGAAAGTTTTTGGCTTATCGGCCAGCCGGATGTACGGCTGGAGAAAATCAAGAGCGGCGAAGACAAAGGCAAATACCGCGTTACCGTACACGGCTTCGACTATTACAACACCAAAACCGGCAATATCGATTCCGGCGACCAGAACCGGATAGCCATGTGGATGCTTGACCCCGACTATGACGGGCGGTGCATTTTCCCCCGGCAAGTCTTTTTTCCGATGGCGGATGAAAAAGAGGGATGGAGCAAGCTGGCGAAGAACCTGAAAGCCGAAATAGACCCCGACCTTGCATCCGCCTATACCGGCACCAAATCCCTGCCGTTTGAGGCGGGCGAGCACAAGCGGGCGGCGGTGAAGATCATTGACGACCGGGGCATCGAAAGCCTTAAACTGTTGGATGTAGAATAAAGGCGAAGGAGGATTTATGCCCAAAGCACACATAGAAATCCCGAAGGACAAGCTGGCCGAGTTTTGCAGAAGCAACCACATCAAGAAGCTTTCGCTCTTCGGCTCCGCCCTTAGCGACGATTTCGGCCCGGAGAGCGACGTGGACGTATTGGTGGTTTTCGAGGAGGGGCATATACCGGGCCTGATCACGTTTTCCGGCATGGAGCTGGACTTGGACGAAATTGTCGGGCGGAAAACGCATTTGCTTACGGCGGAGGATTTGAGCAAATATTTCCGCGACGAGGTGGTGAAAACCGCCGTGGAGCAGTATGCCGCGTAAAGATGACGCGACGCGCATTCGTCATATGTACGAATACGCCCTCGACGCCATGACCATTATCAAAGGGAGAACGAGGGATGATTTGGAGAAGGAGATTACCGTCCGCCTTTCGCTGGTGCATTGCATCGAAATAATCGGGGAGGCAGCCTCCAAGGTTTCAAAGGCGGGCCAGTCGGCCCATCCGGAAATACCGTGGAAGAAAATCATCAATATGCGAAATCGCATAGCGCACGTCTACTTCGACATCAATCACGACATCGTTTGGCAAACGACGGTGGAGGACATCCCCCCGTTGCTTGCGTTGCTTAAAGCCGTTCTCGGTGAATAGGGGGCCGGGATTTGACGACTCTTTATGACCAGATAGACCAGCTTATTCTCAATCCCCCATACATTGAGCCGAAAGAGCACTGGAAGTACGTCCCGGAAGAAAAGAAATTCTCGCGCGAAGCGGGGCGGCGGCCCGCCGGATATATAACCGCCACGCCGGGGCGCAAGTCTTTTGACGATCCCGGCATCTTCAACGAACTGCCGATGGTTAATGCCGTCCGGGAACGGGTGAACAAATGGCGCGAGGGAGGGTATCAAGGTGTAACTGGCGTTACCAAGCGCCTTTTGGAACACTGGAATGACCCGGAGCAGCGCGAGGGGCGGCGCTTTTTCTTTTGCCAATTGGAGGCAATAGAAACTCTGATTTGGCTTTCCGAAGCCCCCTCCAGTGAGCGGGTGGGGATTGAAATATCCGGCGATGGCGGCCAGTTTACACGTCTATGCACCAAGATGGCCACGGGCACCGGGAAGACCATCGTTATGTCCATGCTGATTGCGTGGCACATCCTGAACAAAGCGGCCTACCCGCAAGACAAGCGGTACAGCAAACACATTTTTATCGTTGCGCCGGGTTTGACGGTGCGGGAGCGGCTTCAGGTTCTGCTTCCAAGCGCGGAGAACAGCTATTACGACCAGTTCAATATAGTTCCGCCCGGAATGCACGACCAATTGCGGCAAGGAAAGGTGTTGATACACAACTGGCACCGCCTGATGCCCCTAGACCCGGATGCTGGCCCCAAGGTGGTGAAAAAAGGGGCGGAAAGCGACAAGGCATTTGCCCGCCGCGTGCTGGAAGACATGGCCCACGCCGAAAACATCGTGGTGATAAATGACGAGGCGCACCATGCGTGGCGGGTGCCGCCAAAAGTGCGGCTTGAGGGGGTGGGGGAAGCTGAAATAAAAGAGGCTGCAATGTGGGTGGGCGGCCTTGACCGCATCCACAAAACGCGAAAAATCCTAACCTGTTATGACCTCTCGGCAACCCCATTTGCCCCCACTGGAAAGAAAAACGAGGAAGAGACGCTTTTCGGCTGGATCGTAAGCGATTTCGGCCTTTATGACGCCATCGAATCCGGGCTGGTGAAAACGCCGCGCGTGGTGGTGCGGGATGATGGGATGCCGGACGCGGCAAACCTGAAATCCAAGCTGTACCACATCTACATGCAGGATGAAGTGCATGACGACCTGACCCGCAAGGCGAAGGAGGATGAAAGATTGCCCGACCTTGTGACCAACGCCTATTACCTGCTGGGAAAAGATTGGCTGGAAACCAAAAAGAGATGGGATGAGATCAACTCACCGGTTCCACCCGTGATGATAACGGTGGCGAACCGCACCGAGACGGCGGCGCGGGTGAAATATTCCTTTGACCACGGGAAGATCAGGATAGAGGAACTATGCGTTTTGGAAAAAACGCTTCATATCGACAGCAAAGTGCTGGACAAGGCTGAAGCGCGTGAAGAGGCCGTGGCGATAGACGAAGCTCCGCAAGAAGAAGACGACGATAGCGAAGAACCGGTAAAGAAGAAGCTCACTAAGGAAAAACAGGCCGAACAATTGCGCCGCATGGTGGATACGGTGGGACAGCCCGGACAGCCTGGCGCGGCGATCCAGAATGTAATTTCTGTCGGAATGCTTTCCGAGGGGTGGGATGCAAAGACGGTAACGCACATCATGGGTTTGCGCGCTTTCACCAGCCAGCTTTTGTGTGAACAGGTGGTGGGGCGCGGATTGCGGCGCACCTCTTATGAGGTTCATCCAGAGAGCGGACTGTTGCAGGCGGAGTATGTGAACATTTTTGGCATCCCCTTCAGTTTCCTTCCCCATGAGGGCGGAGAAGGTGATCCCCCGCCGCCGCCGAATCCAAAGACGGAAATCAAGCCGGTGCCGGAAAAGGCGCAACGCGAAATAAGCTGGCCGAACATCATCCGCATCGACTACGAATATAAGCCGGTGCTTACCCTTGAAACGGAAAAGGTGAAACCGCTTGTGCTGGATGCGGCCGAAACGCGGACTATCGCGGAAGTGGCCCCCATTGTAGGCGGGCAACCGGCGGTAACAAACCTTGAGCAAATCAAGCTGGAGGAACTGGCCGCCCGTTTCCGAATGCAGCGCATCATCTTTGAAACGGCCCGTGATGTGTACGATCAGATGCGGCCACAATGGAAGGGGAACCGGGAATACCTGCTGGCCCAGCTCATTAAGCTGGTGGAGAAATACGCCACAAGCGGGGTTATCCGGATCGACCCGCCGCTATTCAATCAGGACGAATTGCGGCGGCGCATTGTTCTCATGCTGAACATGGGAAAGGTGGTGCAACACCTGTGGGAAGCCATTAAGTGTGAGAATGCCAAAACGGTTAATCTGGTATTTGACCGGGAGCGCCCTATCCGCCGCACGGGGGATATGCGTCCGTGGTACACCAGCAAGCCGAACGAGTATGCCCGGCTATCGCATGTGAACTTTTGCGTATTCGACAGCGCATGGGAAGCATCGGAAGCGTATGCGCTGGACAGGCACGATACGCTGGTGGATGCGTGGGTAAAGAACGACCATTTGGGATTTGAAATTCTTTACATCTACGAAGGGGTGGTTCGCAAGTACCGGCCCGATTTTATCATTCGCCTGAAGAATGGCGTTCGTTTGGTATTGGAAGTGTCCGGCGAGGCCACCGATGAAAAGCGGGCTAAACAACAAGCTCTTGACGAATGGATCAATGGCGTGAACGCTCACGGCGGCTTTGGGAAATGGGCGCGGGCCGAATCCCGCCATATCAGTGATATTGAAAGTATTTTAAAACAGCATCATTCCCATTAAGCAGTACCGGGCTTTTTTAATGTTTTGCTTCAGCATATTCTTCTCAAGTATCCGTCCATCATTTCTATAACCGGCCCGGCAGCGGCCCCCGCATAGAGTGGGTTTTGTCGGTTTTGGCAGCTCACTTCTGGGGGATAAATGAGCTTTGAGGAAGCCGGGAACCAGACGCGATTCCTACATAGTTCCTACACAGAAAATAACAGGGAAGCTCATGGCTTATAACGCATTGATTTATTGGAGCCGGTGCGGGGAATTGAACCCCGGGCCTACTGATTACGAATCAGTTGCTCTACCCCTGAGCTACACCGGCATCGCGGAAAGCACGGAAGGGAAACTATCACAGCCGCCACGCGACGTCAACGAAGCCGCCATTCCTTTTCCGCATGAATAAAAAACCGGCGGCCGTTGCCAGCCGCCGGCGTATAAACTCGGTTCCGCCGTCAGAGATTGATACCGCGCCGTTTCTTGAATTCTTCGGCGTAGTGGCGCTGATACACCACGTCCCATTCGGCGCTCCCCTCGCGGATGTCGCGGCCATAGGAGCCTATGGTCTTGCGGACGGCATGTTCGATGTCTTCTTCTATCTTCACCTCGTCCTGCATCACCCGGACGACTTCTAACCGCACCTCGTTTTCCTCCAGGAAGTATTCCACCCGGTCGTCGGCCAGCAACGCCTTGAGGATTACCTGCGAAAGGTGGTTGATCTTTTCCCTCGATAACCTCACAGTATCAGCCCCCTTTCACGCGCCAGCTTGTTTTTCACCATCTGGAACATCTTACGGTAATTGATATTGTTCTCGCCCAAGGAGCCTTCCTGTTCAGCCAGGATCGCCTTCACTTCATCGTTCAGGCGCTCTTCGACCCCCAAGTCGTTCAGGATGGCCCCTTCCACAACGTCGATGACCGATTCCACGTCGCAGTCGAATTCGATGACCTGTTTTTCGGTCAGGCGATCCACTATTCTCTTCGAGAGATAGCGTACAACCTCTTTTTTCACTTTCATTCCGTTCTGTTCCTTCCCAAAAATTGAGTTACGCGGCGACGAAGTCGCGCAGCGGATTAAGCGCCATGAATTCCACCAGCCGTTCACCGGAAAGGCCGGCGGCCAAGATTTTGCGGGGCGAGTTTGCGTTACCGTGGTAATCGCTCCCGCCGCAGATGCCTATCTTGAAACGCTTTGCCCAGTCGATGCATTTTTCCACGTTCGCCGACGTGTGCGCCGGATGAAACGCCTCGATGCCGTTCAGGCCGCACTCCACCAGCTCGGGTATCAACGCGGAGGTATCGTTCGAGTAGGGGTGGGCCAAAAATGCGATGCCTCCCGCCTTATGAATAAGCCGTATGGCCGCCAGCGGGGAGAAGAAGTTCACCGCCTCATAGGCTGCCGCATTGTCCCCTATGTAGAGATTAAAAGCGCGTTCGACATTCGGGGTCAACCCCTTTTTCACCATGAAGCGGGCCAGATTCAGCCGGTTGTAAGAGCGTTGCTCCAAAGATTCAGTCAACTCGTCCTTGTCCAAACGTACCTTGCCGGCGGTGTTGAGCTTGTCCACGATATCCAGCAACCGCTTTTGGCGGCGTACCGCGATATCGTTCAGCGTTTCGAGAAGCGGCGCATATCCGGCATTGATGTAGTAACCGAGTATATGCACCTCCTTCCCTTCAAGGGTGGAGGTAAGCTCGATGCCGGGGATAAGGGTTGCCTTGTCGGTCTTGGCAAATTCAAGCCCCTTGACGGAATCATGATCGGTCAAGGAAAAGGCCTTCAGCCCTTTTGCCACGACCAGTTGAATCAGCTCTTCGGGAGTATTAAGCCCGTCGGAGAATGTCGAATGCAAATGCAAATCGGCGACAATCTCCGGCATACGCCCTCCTGAAAACGGGTTGGCCGTTTAAATGCACAACCATTCATATTCAACAATCTTCAAACTGTTAATCTCAATTCGCATATAATACAATTTGATGCAACGATTGTAAACCGAATATATGCCCGCACTGCGAGAAAACCGTTACTTTTCAACCATAAAGCCTTTTTTTTCGTAAAAACTGTAAAACCGAATTTCTCAATGGTACAATGAGACCACAAGTGATCTGGGGATGAGTGCGCTTTTCAAAACAAGGCATTACCGGTGTATTTATGAAAGAAGCTATACGGATCGGGATTCTGGCGCCCGCTTTCGATTTGCCCGGAGCGGACGGCAAAAACCATACCCTTGCGGGGATATTGGAGGGACGCCGCGCGGTGGTGATCCTGTTCTGGTGCAATCACTGCCCCTACGTCAAATCGTATGAGGAACGGATAAAGAAAATGGCGCAGCGGTACGCATCGAAAGGGGTGGCCTTTGCTCTCATCAATTCCGACAATGAAACGGCCCACCCCGAAGACACGCTTGAAAACATGAAAACCCGCGCCACCGCCGCTGGATACCCGTTCCCCTACCTGCGCGACAAGGGTGGGGCGGCCGCGCAGGCCTACGAAGCGGGGACGATACCCGAAGCGTTTGTGGTGGATGCCACGGGGGCGGTGCGGTACGCCGGGAAGATCGACGATTGCTGGCAAAGCGAACGCCGGGTGAAACGCCACCCGCTGCGCGACGCGCTGGAGGATGTGTTGCACGACCGCGACGTGGCGGTGAAAACCACCCCCCCGGTCGGCTGCGCCATTAAGCGGGAAGCATAGCCGAAATTTCTTCGTGCAATTCTTTCAAATTGCCCAGCGCGCGCCAAAACCTCCCACTCCCCCAGAAAAGCCAAGCGCGCCTTTTCTTCCAATTCCGCCAGCCGCGCTTGACGCCAACACGCGGTTCGGACACTCGGAAACGGGAAGATATCGTCAACGGCCTTGACAAGTTCCACTTTCGGACATATTGTCAAACGGTATATATATCTTTAACTGCGGCCTTTCCGGGGATTCCGGACCGCCAAGGTTTTAGACATACGGCGTTTTTTTGATTCGCAACATGCTTCGCCCATATCCGCCGAAAATATTTTACGTGAGAGCAGTTACCAAATTGCGCCATTCCAGCGCTGGGAACTTAAACATGGGAATAAACAGGGAGGAGAAACCGGTGGGAAACTTCAAGGTAAAGGTCTTAACCAACGGCGATGATGCATTAATAATCTGGGATTCCGGCGGGAAGATACCAAACTGCCTGGGCTTTGCCCTTAAACGCAAGCGGAAAAGGGACGGCAAAGTAACGGATGAGGTGGTATCCACCTGGGTAGGATTTGACGGGAAGCAAGGGGTGAAACCCGGCACCCGCAAACCAAGCACCGAATGGCCCATTCAGAAGCTCATTTGGACCGACTACATTGTTGAACCCGGCGATGAGGTGCAATACCAGGTCGTGGCAATGACAGGAACGCCGGACAACCTGGCGGAGGATGCCACGCATAAATCCCAATGGACGCAGCCGGTGAAAATATCGCCTGACAGCGAATCGGGCATCTCCGCCTATTTCAACCGTGGCATCGCCCTTTCCCAGTGGCTTGAGCGGCGGTTGCCGGGATCCGGGAAAAACCCAAAGAAGTTGAAAACGGTAATCGGTGAGGTTGGCAACCCGGTACGCGAATTCATGGGCGGAGAGTTGCGCAAAAAAATGCTGGCGCTGCTTGCCGATGCATTGGAAAACGGGAAAACGATTTACGCCATACTCTATGAACTGGACGATCCGGAACTGACGAAGGCCCTCATCGCTTTTGGCAAAAAAAGAGCGAATATCATCCTGGCGAACGGGAGCGTAAAGAAAAAAGGGGAAGACCAAAACAAGAACGCCCGGAAAGAACTGCGCGGAAAAGTCACCCTTTATAACCGGATGCTCGCGCCAAAAGCGCTTGCCCACAACAAGATATTGGTGGTGACCGACAAAACCGGAAAAAAAGCCGAGGCCGCCTGGACTGGCAGCACCAATTGGACAAAAACCGGGCTTTGCACCCAGGCCAATAATGGATTGCTTCTCGATGACGCAAAGGCGGCGGCCCCATTCCTGGAGCAATGGCACAGAATCAAAGCCGCCAAAGACGACACGCCGCCGAATCTGAAAGATGCCAATTCGACCCCCGCAAAAACCTCACTGGGAGGAGGAAAGGCCACCTTTTGGTACACCCCCTTGCTTGAAGAGGCCGACCTCGAAAATGCCAACCAACTCATTAACGGCGCCAAAGAAGGGATTCTCTTCCTGATGTTCAACCCCGGCCCGCGGGGAACGCTGCTGAACACCATCGTGGAGCGCAATTCCCCTTCTTCACCGCATTACGATCCCTCCCTTTACATCCACGGGGTGGTCAATCAGGATCCCAGCACGACTAAAAATCCCGTTGTCGGCCTATTCCACCGCGGTAACTACCAAGAATCGAATTATGATGTAGTCATCCCGGAGGGGGTGGGCGAACAACTGGCCTACTGGCAGAAGGAAATGTCCAGAAAGGGTTTCCTGGGCGGAATTGGTTTCGCGATGATACACAGCAAGGTGGTGTTGATCGATCCGTTCGGCGACCACCCGGTGGTGATAACCGGCTCCCACAATCTGGGGCCCAAGGCAAGCTCAAAGAACGACGACAACATGGTCATTATCGAGAATGCTCCCCGCCTTGCCGCCATGTACGCCGTGAACATAATGTCCCTTTATGGTCATTACCGCTGGCGGTTCCATATGAGCCAGCGGAGCAAGAACGGGGCGGGGCATTCCTGGCAGGGGCTGGAAACCACCGATACGTGGCAGAACGGTTATTTCTCCGACAAGGCGAAGATGCGCGAACTGGCGTTCTGGCTAAAGTAAATTCGCCGAGGGTGATACCGGGAGAGCCGCTAACACGGCCCTCCCGGCAAATAAAATATAGGGTGGCGGCCACCATGACGCCGAAAATCCAGTAAACCGCTTTTCACATAAGCCGACAGGTCAGGCCTGGCCTTATTTCCGGATTCGGGCTAATCCTTTGCGGCGGTTTCCAGGGCCTTCAGAAAAGCATCGGGCGGCTGCGCCCCCTTCACCATATACTTCCTGTTGATGACAAAACAGGGGACGGCGTTGATGCCCAGATCGCGGCCTTCCTCCTCATCGTCCCGAACTCCCTTCGAATAACCGTCGCCGTCCAACAGCGCCGCCGTTTCATCCGGCGGAATTCCGATCTCCCCCGCCAGATCCGCCAACACCGTCTTGTCCCCTATCTGCTTGCCTTCGACAAAGTACGCGGCGAAGAACCGCTCTTCCGCCCTATCCTGAAGACCGTGCCTGGCCGCCAGATGCACCAGGCGATGGGCGTCGAACGTGTTCGTACCGGCGGTACGGTCGATGGCGAACTTCAGCCCCGCGCCTGCCGCCATCTCCGTCACCTGCGCGGTGGCTTTTTTCGCCCATTCCACCGACTGCCCGTATTTGGCCGCCAGCGATTCATGGATGGAAACCCCCGGCTTGTATTCCGCGTTTGGATCCAACTCGAAACTTTTCCAGATTATTTTTACGCCGTCCTTTTTGGCGAACCGGCTGAGCGCCGCCTCGAAGTTGCGCTTTCCGATGTAGCAAAACGGGCAGACCATATCCGACCATATCTCGACGGTGATCATATTTTATCCTTTTTACCCACACCTTCATTGTAGCGCGGCTTCGCCTTATAGCAATCCGGGCGAGTAAATTATATGAACCCCAGTTCAATGAGGAAGTGCACCACCAAGCGGGAGGGTATGCTTGGTGGCTATGGGCAAGAGGTACAAGCAGTTAGGGACGAAGGAGCGGGATCTTATAGCCATCATGAAGGCAGAGGGGAAGAGCATGCGGGAGATTGGGGAAAAGTTGGGGCGGAGCCATGCCACGATAGTGCGTGAGCTTAAGCGGAACGCTCCTCCTGTCCGCACCGGGTACTACCTCCCCCACAAGGCCGATGAGCGGGCGAAGGTTCGCAAGCGGGAAGCCGGTCAGCGGGAGCGGTTAAAGAGCCCCGCCATCCGCTCCTATGTGAAGCGGAAGATGCGGAAGGGATGGTCGCCGGAGCAGATAGCGGGCCGGTGGAACAAGCAGCATCCCGCCTGCACGATCAGCCATGAGGCCATCTACCAGTACGTTTATGCGGGGCGGGAAGAGTTGATCGGGTATCTGGCCCGGCGGCACAAGACACGCCACGCCAAGGGGCACAGCCGGAAGCACAAGGCATCGCATATCCCCAATAGAATCGCTATTACCGAGCGTTCCGCCGCCGCGAGCGACCGGACACAGTTCGGGCATTGGGAGTCCGATTCGATGGTGTCGCGGATGAGCAAGACGGCGTTAAGCGTCCAGGCCGAACGCAAGAGCCGGTACACGAAGCTGACGAAGTTGCCGCGCAAGACCTCCGGCTTCACCCGCTCGGTTATCAACCGCCGCTTGGTTCGGTATCCGCAGGGCGCGCGGTTGAGCATCACCTACGACAACGGGAGCGAGAACGTGGAACACGAGGCGGTGAACGCCGTACTGGGCACGAAGTCGTACTTCTGTGCCCCGTACCATAGCTGGGAAAAGGGAACGGTGGAAAACACCTGCGGCCTGATACGGCGGTATATCCCCAAGCGGGCGAATATCGCCGACATCCCGGCGGCGCAGATAAGGAAAATAGAGCGGAGTCTCAACAACCGGCCGAGGAAGTGTCTTGGTTACCAGACACCAGCCGAGGTCTTTGCTAAACTATGTGGTGCACTTCCCGGTTGAATTCGGGGAAATGATTGCAGATGCTAACTACAGTATTTACTTAGGACTTATCCATAAATAATCCCAGCCTTCCTGAAACAGATAATCGCGGCGGCCAAATGAACAAGAGCGATATGGCTGGATAAGGTCTTCTCAAATCGAACAAGGATTTTCCTGAAGCGATTGAACCATGCATGGCACGCCTCCACCACCCATCTTCTCGCCCTATACCCGCGAACCTTTTTCTTTGCTTCTATCTCCTCGCCTCGTTGCTTCACGTGCGGAATATACTTTCTTGACCTGATGCTTTTTAGAGCGGGTTTGCTGGAATACGCCTTGTCTGCGCACAAATGCTAGGAAGCGCCCTTTTTTGCTTTGGGTCTTTTAACGACAATGCCGTCCAGGACTTTCTCAAGTTGTATCATGTCATGTTCGTTGGCTCCGGTTACGGTAATCGACAGCGGGACGCCACGTTCGTCCACCAGCACATGGCGCTTGCTTCCTTTTTTCCCCCGGTCCGTGGGGTTGTTGCCGACAGCTTCACGCGCCAACGGTACTTTATTCATTACCCCGTCAATCCTCTGCCACAACCACGCAACCCCCTCCAAGTCGTCGTACTCCGCCAGCCCGAACGCCACATTTCAAGAAATACTCCCGCCGCACTCCATTCAAAGAAATACCGGTGTATGGCGCTGGAGCATCCAAACCGTTCTTTCGGAGCCGCTTTCCACTGACAACCGGTTCGCAACACGTACACGATCCCCTCGAATACTTTCCGCCTGTCAAGCGGTTTGCGCCCACCATCCTGTTTGCGCTTGTAGCTTTTTCCGGCCTTGCGAGCAGGCTTGGGAATCAGCGGCTCCACCTTCTCCCAGAACTTATCAGATACTTCCCATGAATATACTTTCGGCACATTGCACCCCCAAGCACAATATGCCAGCAAAAAAGTGACCCTTCAAGAGTTATTTATGGATAAGTCCTTAATCTATATGCGTGTAAAAACAAATATGGATCATCTCCCAAGTGAGTGGGTAGAATCGTCATAATTCCTCCAGCATGCAGGTAAGGATTTTAAGGCGGAGGTACTCCTCATCCCGCAGGCCGTAAGCCCTGCGCTGGATGACTC
>JAHFEJ010000055.1 GCA_023248535.1 Nitrospinales bacterium
GGCGCTGCTGGCGGCCGGATTCATTTTCACCATCCACTTTTTTAACACGGATCTCAGGCCCGACAGCTTTCCGGTCGACACCGTTATTTTCACCGGCCGCATGACGATGGAGCGCTTCAAGGAAGAACGTGGCCGCGAGTACGAGCGGCGGCGCGCGGCGGGGGAACTTGACGCATTCATCACCGATGAACAACTGCCACAAACGTTTGAACGGGCCATCTTTATCTTCGGCGCGCTGTTCCTTTTAACCGGCATCACCCTGGTGGTATTGATAATCTTTTCGGCCATCTTCGGCTGACCGCCAAACGTTTCAGCGGGCATAGCGCAATCCCTTTATTGGGCGGTGGAGGCTTCCGGTGGCGGCGCGATACCGTCCAGCTTCTTCCTGAAATCCTTGGCGGCGCGTTTCACCGGTTTCGGATTGTGCATACCGTGGCTGCCGTCGGTCTCGATCCCCTGAACGAATGCCGCGGCGTTTTCAACCACCAACTTCTGTTCCGCTGAAAGATTCATTTTACGGGCGCGGACGATGCCGGCGTTCAGGTCGGCGAAAAGGGCATCGATATCCTTCACGCCTTTGATCATTTTTTCCGCGTACTCGGGTTTCTTGTGGCAGGCCGCGCAATCCTCCGGCGTTACGTCTTTGCCGTTCATCAGATGGCATTTGGTGCAGGGAAAATCGAGGCTCTTCATGCTCGGTTCATCCACCGCATTCCATCGTCCCTGAATAATGTCATTTTGAAGGGCGTGGCACTCCTCGCATTTTTTCGTGATTTTTTTCTTGTGATGGCAGGGGGCGCATCCGGCCTTATCGATGGTCAGATCGGCATGTTTCACCGCAATGCTGTGGCACCGCTGGCATTCAAACCCGCCGCCGCTGTGCGTCTTGTGATTGAACGGCATCCCTGAAAACTGTGGCGCCACCTTGTCCAGATAGAAGTGGCAGGTGAGGCAATCGGCGTTCGGCTTCCGCTCCTTGATACCGGGTTGCGGCAGGACAAGTGAAACCTTCGCCTGTTTGCCGAGATCGGCGAGGGTGGCCCGCGCCGCCTCCAGTATCTCATTGGCATAACGGACGTTGTGTACGATGTTGCCGCGCGCGACGATGGCGAGATTCTCACGCAGGGCGGCCAATTTTGCTTTAGTCCCGTTACCGGGCTTATGGCTTTCCAATTCCGTCACGGCTTTATCCAGCACATCGACACGCTCAACGGCGGAGCGTTGCCATGTCTTGATGAGTTTGCTGAATCCCCGTCCGTGGCAGGTATCGCAGCTCTTGCCGCTGGCGTAGTAGGTGCCGGGGGCTTTTTCGCCCGCAACCGTCAGTCCATGCGATATGTGGCAGCCCCGGCAGTTGAGCCCGATCTGGAACATCCGGTTCGGCATGGAGGGAACGCCACCGGCCCCCTCGCCGGAAAAGAGGGTGATGGTGGCGTTGTGGTGGGAAGGATGGCAGGTTTGACAGTCCGCCGCCGTCCGCACGTCGCCGGGCCGGAGCTTGTGCTCGATGGCAAGGTGGCACCGCATGCATTCAATCTTGTTCTCGGAAATATGCTTGGTGTGCATGAGATTCGTGTTGTTGAACTGGGCAAGCCGTTCGCTGTCCCAGTGGCACGCAAAACAGTTTTGCTTGGCTACGGGGCCGTTTCCCATCACGGTGTGGCTGTGGCAGGTCTGGCAGGCCAGCTTTTCGCGAAGCACGATGCTGTGGTCGTAGCGAAGTTCCCCGGCCTTTGACCGCCGCTCCATCACGTCGCGGGCGTGGCATACCGTGCACTCGGCCTGTTTCGGGGCGATACCCCGCTCTTCCGTTTTAAAGTGGCATAGGTAACAGGCCGTTGCCGTAACGGTTATGTGCTTTCCCTGCACGATCTGCGAATGGCAGCTGGTGCATCGGAGTTTCTTTCCCCGCTTCAGCTCTCCCATATGCGGCGTATGGTCGAACACCACCCCTTCTTTATAGTTGACCCTCCCTTTAAGGAGGCGCGTTTCGTGACAGCCGGTCCGCAGGCAGCTTTCGTCCGGTATCTCGGCCCACGGCCTCGATTTCTTATAGGTGAGCGAAGTGTATTTTACCAATTGTACCAGGCCGTTCAGCTTGCCGGCGATGGCTCCCTTGAGGCCGGGGGCGAAGTGGCATTCGATGCATTCCACCTTGTTGTGGGAGGATTGCCGCCAACTGTCGTAAAACGGCTGCATGTAGTGGCAGGTAACGCAAAAACTGGAGCGGGACGTGAAGGCCGCCAAACCCGCCGTGCAGATGGCCAACCCCACGAGCGAAAACGCGATGATGGTAAGCGCTTTTTTAAGCTTGCCCATACTTGTACCTGCCCCCGTTTTTGTAAAGTGATTATACCATCTGACATGGTGGGCAAAAATAAGAATCATAATAAATACCGCTATTTGACAGGATGACAAGGCAGGCATAGTATGAAGGTGTAGGGGCAGATAGGTTTCTCTCTGGATAAAGGAGGGTTTACACATGTCTCAAGTTAAAGATCAAACAAAGTTCCTTACCAGCATCGACCGGCGCGAATTCATGGGTCTCTGCGCGCAAATCTCCGTTGTCTTGGGGCTTGGCAACGAGATGGTACCGAAGATCGCGGAAGCGCTCGAAGCTGCGGCCCGCAAACCCTCCATCATCTGGCTCCATTTCCAGGAGTGCACAGGCGATTCGGAGGCGTTCCTCCGCACCACCAGCCCTTCGGTGGCGGAGCTTGTGCTCGACATCCTTTCCATCGACTATCACGAAACGATCATGGCCGCATCGGGCGATCAGGCCGAGCAACTCCTCACAAAAACAATGAAAGAGAACAAGGGGAAATATCTTGTCGTCTGCGAAGGGGCCATTCCGCTTGCCACTCCCCCAGGCCCGGCCGGCCTTAAGGGGGGGTATCTCACCATCGGCAACAAAACCGGCCTGCAAATTGCCGACGAGGTTTGCCGCGACGCGGCCGCGGTCATCTGCGTGGGAAACTGCGCCAGCTACGGCGGCGTACAGGCACAGCGCCCCAATCCGACCGGCGCCGTGGGAGTGGGCGAAGCGCTTGGGATAAAAACCGTCAACATCCCCGCGTGCCCCCACAACCCGGTCAACTCCATCGCCACCATCGTCAACTTCCTGCTTCTGGGCAGCCTGCCGCCGACCGACCGTTTCGGCCGCCCGCTCTTCGCGTATGAAGAGCGGATACACGATCAATGCACCCGCCGCTCGCACTTCGACGCCGGCCAGTTTGTGACCGAGTGGGGAAGCGAGGAAGCCAAGAAAGGTTTCTGCCTTTACAAGATGGGGTGCAAAGGGCCGCAGACCTATAACAACTGCAACAAGGCCCGCTATAACGACCACACCGGCTGGCCCATCGGCGCCGGACATGGCTGTGTGGGCTGCTCCGAGCCGAAGTTCTGGGACACCATGTCTCCTTTCTATAAACGGCTTGAAGGAATCGAGGTTCCGTTTGGAGGCGTGGAAGCTACCGCCGACAAGGTGGGGCTGGCCCTTACCGGGGCGGCGGCTGTGGGGGCGGCCGTGCACGCTGCTTACACCTTCGGCAAGAAAAAAGAGCATGATGAACGGATCATCGATCGGGAAAAGCAGGAAAAGAAGGAGGGTAAGTAAATGGGAACCCGGGTTGTCATTGATCCGATCACCAGAATCGAAGGCCACCTTCGGATAGAAATTGAGGTTGAAAACGGCAAGGTCAAGGACGCATGGAGCAGCGGCACCATGTTCCGCGGGTTCGAAATTTTCATGCGTGACCGCGACCCGCGCGATGCGTGGTACATCACACAGCGCGTATGCGGCGTCTGCACCACCGTGCACGCCCTTACCTCCGTGCTCTGCGTGGAGAACGCCATCGGCATCGAGGTGCCGGATAACGCGCGGCTCGTCCGCAACCTCATCATGGGAAGCCAGTACCTGCACGATCACATCGTCCACTTTTACCACCTCCACGCGCTGGATTGGGTGGACGTGGTGAACGCCCTGAAGGCCGATCCGAAAAAGACCGCCGACCTTGCCCACGCCATCAATCCACACTCGCGGCGGAGCGGCCAGGGGGATTTCCAGGCGGTGCAGGACAGGGTCAAAGCGTTTGTCAACGCCGGGCAGCTTGGCCCCTTCGATAACGCCTACTGGGGCCACCCTGCGTACAAACTGCCGCCGGAAGCGGATTTGATGGCGGTGAGCCACTACCTTGATGCGCTGACATTGCAGGCGAAAGCGGCCCGGATGCACGCCGTCTTCGGCGGAAAAAATCCGCACCCGCAAAGCTATGTAGTGGGAGGGATGACCTGCGTGCAGGATCTTACTCCGGACCGGCTGGCCGAATTCATCTATCTCATGAAAGAGACGGTGGACTTCGCCCAGAATGTTTACATCCCCGACCTGTTGGCGGTGGCCCCCTTTTACACGGAATGGGCCGGCATCGGCGGCGGCGTGGGCAACTATCTTGCCTACGGCATGTTGCCCGAAAACACCAAAGACGACCCGAACAACCTCTTCTTCCCGCGCGGTGTGGTGATGAACAAGGATCTAGGAAATCCTCAAAAGCTGGATCAGGGGAAGATCATGGAGCATGTGGCGCACTCTTTCTACGAAGGGAGTACGCCGCGCCACCCCTCGGTAGGGGAAACCAAGCCGTATTTCACCGGCGTCAATACCACTGCGGCGGACGGCAAGTACAGTTGGCTCAAGAGTCCGCGTTACGATGGCAAGGCGATGGAGGTCGGCCCGTTGGCGCGGCTGGTGGTGGGCTACGCATCCGGCCACAAACAGATCAAGGGGGCCGTGGATGGCACGTTGAAGCAGCTCGGCCTTCCCGCATCAATCCTCTTCTCGACACTGGGACGGACCGCCGCCCGCGGCATCGAGACCAAGGTGATCGCGGACAAAATGCAGCAGTGGGTGGACGAATTGCTGGCCAACATCAAACGGGGCGATTTGAGCACATTTTCCACCTATAAGATGCCCGATAAGGCCCGCGGCTTCGGCATGACCGAAGCGCCGCGTGGCGCGCTTGGCCACTGGATCGATATCAGGGGCGGATTGATACACAACTACCAGCTTGTAGTGCCGACCACTTGGAACGGCTCGCCGCGCGATGCAACGGGCCAACGCGGCGCGTTCGAGGAGGCGCTCATCGGCACGCCGGTGCACGATCCGAAGAAACCGCTGGAGATACTCCGCACCATCCATTCGTTCGACCCGTGCCTGGCCTGCTCGGTACATGTGATAGACCCGAAGACCAATGAGGTGCATGTAACAAAGGCGGCGTAACCCGCCTGCCGTATCGGGTGGATAGTAAGGGGGCCATATGGTCATTTTGCTGGAGATGGTAAAGGTCAAGACCGCCAGTGTGCGCGTTTTGCACTGGGTGATCTTCCTCGCCACCGTATCACTCGTGCTGACCGGCCTGTATATAGCCGATCCATTCTGGCTTTCCGGCTCGGGCGAGGCTTACCAAACCTTCGTCATGGCCAAGATACGGCTGATACACTTCCTGTCGGCTATCGCGCTGGACGTGGCATTCCTCGTGCGCCTCTACATCGCGTTCTTCTCCCTCTTCCACACCGACTGGACCGAGGTACTCCCCACCCCCGGCAATCTGAAAGAGGCTTGGAATTCACTCCGCTTCTACTGGACGCTTGAGGGGGAGCAGAAAGATTACCGCTGGATCGATCCGTTCGACGGGATCACGTTCCACCTGCTGCACCTTGTGTTGATCTTGCAGCTATTCACCGGCTTCGCCCTCTATGTCTCCGGCATAGAGCTAGCCGCCGGCATATGGGGCATCTGGGCCAAAACCCTGCATATCGCAACCGATTGGACCTTGGTGGTCTTTGGCGGGTTGCCGGGGGTGCGCCTGATGCACCATTTTACCCTCTGGCTGGTGGTATCAGGCGCGTTTTTGCACATTTACCACCAGATATGGAAGACCATCAAACTGCAACGGGCCGATATCAGCGCCATAGTGAACGGCTACAAGTTGATGGCCGTAAAACGGGGGAAATAGTATTCCCCCCGCCATCACGGTGCTCGGTATCGGCAATGTCCTTCAGCGGGACGACGGCGCCGGCATACGGGCGCTGGAAACCCTGCGCGGGGGATTTTCCTTCCCCGATAATGTGACGCTGATCGACGGCGGCACCACCATTTTTCACAACATGGGCATATTCGCCGCCGCCGACAAGATGATCGTATTCGATGCCGTGAAGCTGGACGGCCCGCCGGGAACTGTATACACCTTCAACACGGATGATTACCGGGTGAAGATGCCGCGCAAGGCCACGTCGCACGACGTGGGGGTGCTCAACACCCTTTCCATGATGGAACTGATCGGTCAAAAACCCCCGGAGGTCATCATCATCGGCGTACAGCCCAAAGAATACGGAACATGGAGCGAAGAACTCACCCCCGAAGTGGCCGCCGCCATCCCCGAAATGGTCCGCCGCGCTGTTGAACAGCTGGAAAAATGGGGTACAAATGTCGTTCACAATAAGGTAAAATTTGCATTGTAAAATTATTGAGTTATAATAAATAACATGGAAAAAGAGATTCTTACAAAAGAGAACGTTGGAGATTTAGAAACTCTTTATCTTGAAATCATGAATCCCAATAACCCATTTTTTAACAAAGACATCACGACACTTTCCCAGCCTCAGCCTCTTTCGCTAAACCAACCTTCACTGCTTACTATGGTTGAAAGTATCACAACTTACAGTGCTTACGAAGACCAGCATTCCTAATGCCCAATTGGAATGATGTCCTCTCGGAAATCGGGCAATATAAACAAGAATCCATACAAAACGCAAACCAATCCGTAGATATTGTCCGAAGAAAATATTTAAAGCTTCTTTTCGAAGAAACCGATCGAAACATTATTGCTTACTATTCTGGTTTTCTTTCAAAACCCAACATCGAACAATCACAAATATCTGATGAAGATAAAAATGCATTTATGATGGCTATACATAAGCTTGATCGCACGAAAGGTCTTGACCTTATTATTCACACCGAAGGTGGAAGTATTGCAGCCACAGAATCTATTGTTGATTACCTGCATCGGATGTTTGGAAAAGATATCAGGGCTATTGTTCCGCAAATAGCCATGTCGGCTGGAACTATGCTTGCTTGCTCATGCAAGGAAATACTTATGGCAAAACACTCGAATATCGGCCCAATAGATCCTTGGTTACGAGGCGTTCCAGCCCAAGGTGTAAAAGGGGAATTTAAACGGGCTTTTGAGGAAATTAAAGCTGACCCAGCAAAGCTTGCCGTTTGGCAACCAATATTGTCAAAATACCACCCTACATTTCTAAGTCAATGTGAAAATGCAATCGAATGGGCACACAGTTTCGTAAAAAAACAGTTAACTGAAATCATGTTCAGTGGAAAGGAAAATGCCGTCTTACTCGCTACAAATGCCGTGAATGCGCTTAGCAATTACAATGAAAATAAATCTCATGGTCGGCATATTCACTTTGATGAAGCCTATGGCATTGGGCTAAATGTTAAACTTATTGAAAATGAGTTCGGCGATAAATACCAAGACCTTTTATTGACGGTTCATCACTGCTTTATGCACAGCCTTACCAACACGCCTTCATATAAAATGATTGAAAATCATAATGGCGTGGCTTTCGTTAAGCAACTTGTAACAGGACAAGCTTAAGAAGTCATTGAGTTTCACTTAACCCTTCTGGGCGCGGTTTGGGATGCCACTTCAACCCACGGCGACTTGATCCACTTCTATTTCGACTTTCTCCTCTCCTCTTCATTGCTCACCCGCGATGTCAGCGGTGGTACCAAGTGCGGCCAGCGAACCGGTCGGCGTGACGCGCGATTTCATCTTTGTGGAACACCTTGTACCCGGCAATGATGGAGGCGATGTCCGATTCGCGGTACATAATGTCCACATATATTTTCATGTAGATATGGATCACCACCTGCGCCATCAACACATACATCGCCAGGTGGTGCAACAACCGCACGTTATTCATGCCGCGGAAAAGCCATTCCATCATGTGGGGAAACCAGAGCATCCAGCTCCAGACGATCGGGTTGGCCTGCTGGGAATAGAGAGTGAAACCGGTTGCGATGGAAAAAACAAAAGTGCATGCCATCACAAAAACCGATAATCCCCCCAGCGGGTTCAAATAGCGGTAATGGGCGTGATCCCCTTCACCCGTGGCATAGAACTTCATCAGCTTGAGCGCCGCCGTGATATTGGACGGCGTGGGGATGAATTCCATGATGTCGTGCCGCGTGGTGGGGCTGAAAGAGTGGTAAAGCCTCAGCATCATGGCGATGCAGAGCGTGGTGGCGGCGAAAAAGTGAAAGAAACGGACTTTCGCCATTACGAAGGTTTGCCACGCTTCTCCCTTACCGGTCAGCAACGAGGGATCGCCAATGTAAAGCCCGGTAACGCACAGCGTAACGATAGAGGCGACAATCACCCAGTGAAGAAAACAGACGAAAGCGGTTCGCACATAAACAAGATGGAAGTCGCTCTCCACGGCAACGGTCTCTTTTTCCGTCATATGGCCTCCCTGTTTCTCTATAAAAATTATACACCCGATTCACCGGGAAGCACAGTGCAGCAAAAGGGGGGTGCAGCAAAAGGCGGGCCAGCAGCGCACCGATGGCCTTTTTGACACGGAGGGACGTTTCGGAAAACGTCTGTTAGCGGTGGCCGTGGGGGGTGATCTCTGACAGCTTCTTGCCCTTCAGGCTCATTTGGATTGGCACCAGCGGGTCGCCCGGTAAGTGGCCGGTCAGCAGCAAGTTCCAGTAGACCCATTTGAACGCCATTTTGCCATAGTGGTTGAGATGGCTGTTTTCCAGCAACTGCATCGGCCCCACCCCCGGCCACGGGTAGCTGCCATGCACCGGCTCCACCTCGTAGTTGAAGTCGATCAGAAATGCTTTGTGAAACCCGGATTCAATAAAGCAGTTTGTGTGTCCGTCGAAATCGGGATGCGGCTCCTTGCCATTGATCTCGCGTATGAGGTTTTCCGCGATGATTTCCGCCTCGAAGTGCGCCACGCTGCCCGCCTTGCTGGTCGGAACGTTGCTGTTATCGCCGACGACGTAGATAAAGTCCGCTTTTTTTGATTTCAAAGTATGACTGTCCGTCACGGCGAAGCCGAGGCCGTCGCCGAGGCCGCTTTTTTCAATCACCTCCGGCCCCACGTTGGGGGGAATGCTGACAAGGAAGCCGTAATCGACCTTCTCGCCGTTAAATGAGGTGAGTGTGCGATGTTCGGCGTCGACGCTTTTGATGTTGAAGTTAGGCACCAGCTTGATCTGCTTTTCAGCCATCATGCTTGAGAGCACCTTGGTGGCCACCGGTTTGGTGAACGCGCCCGTAAGGGGGGTGACGTATGAAATGTCGATGTTTTTCCGCACCCCTTTGAGTTGAAAAAAGTAGTCGGCCAGAAAAACAAACTCTATCGGTGCGACGGGGCACTTTATCGGCATATCGGCGATATGCAGCACCAGTTTGCCTTCCTTGAAGTTCTCCAGCTTCGGCTGCAACGCCAGCGCGCCCTCCAGATTGTAGAAGGTGCCGGCATTTGTTCCCATCGCATCTGCCAGCCCGTCCACCTCGCCGGGGGCGATCGTGCAACCCATCGCCAGCACCAGCCAGTCGTATTCCAAGGTTCCGGTGGTGGTTTCAACTTTTTTGTTTTTGTGATCGATCAGGTTGGCCGTTGCCTGCACAAATTTGACGGAGGAGGGGATCGGGTCGCGGATCGGCTTTACGATATCCGATTTGGCTTCATAACCGTAGAGTTTGAAAGGGAGGAAGAGATAGCCCGGTTGGTAGTGGTGTTCCATCGACTTGTCGACGATGGTGATTTCCCACTCCTTCATGTCGAGTTTGTGCAACATGAGATTGGATAGCAACGCGCCGCCGGTTCCGGCTCCGAGAATAAGCAGTTTTTTCATATGCCACCCTCTACTAATAGTATAGAGCCTTATTTCGGCCGCGGGGTTCCCTGTTTCGCTTTGCTGGTGGCGGGATTTTTCACCGCGTTTTGCCGGTAGTTGCCGTAATACAGGTTTTGGACGTGGTTTCCCTGAATGAAAAATAGCCGCCGTTCCAATATGAGTCCCGTAACGATCAGAAAAGCGGCGGTGGAGAAGAGTCCTCCCAGCTTCAGGGCGGGATTCCAGGCGGCATAAAGTGCCATCAGCAACGGCAGAAAAAACGAGATGCCCAGAACCAGGGTCTGCTGGATGCCGTTTTGCCGCCGCGTTAAGGGGAAGAAATATTCCTTGGTGTTGAAGTGGGGATATGCGGTGCCCGTATCCATCAGCCGGATATGCGGATTGTTCATCCCAAGGGCATTCTTGATGCTAATGCCGGAATATACGGTTGCGTTGAATTGAAAGGCCAGTCCCTTCATCACCAGAGAGAAGGCGGCGAGGAATGCGACCAGATAGGAAAGCAGGTAGCCGATTGTCATGCCGGGCATGGTGTAGTGGGCGGCGGCGGCGGTGGCCGCGGCTCCCGATGTAAGGCCGAAGAGGACAAAGTTGATGGGGGTGAGCGCGGTGGCCCATTCCTTGATGAAACGGATGGCGGCATAAAGCATAGCCGACGAAAGATAAAGGCCCATCGCCGTGACGATCCCCAAAAAGCCGGCAAAGAGGCGGTATAGTTCCGGCGCACCACTGTACAGGAGCAGAAGATAAAGGAATTGAAAGCCGACAAAGGCCGGCAGAAAGATGACCTCACGCGAAAGCCAGCTCTGTTTCCATTTGAAAATCGCCTTCCAGCCGCGCTGGGGATTTCCCAGATGGAAAAAACTGGCCGCCATGCCGGCCAACGGGAAGATAAGCGAGGCTATCCCCGCCGCCATCAGGAAGTGGGGGGTGACTTCCCCGCTTTTGAGGAAGAGCGCGTCAAGGATCACCAGCAGGATGAACATTCCCTGACCGGCGCCCGCAAGCACCGTCAGGAACACCAATGACATTTCAGGATACATGTATCATCCCTCCATTACGGCTGCGCCACATCTTCCGACACGCTGCCGGTATCGCAGGCGATATTCCGGGCCGCATTGATATGGGCATGCGCAACTTTCAGTAGCGCTTCCTTGTCCACGTGGATATTCACTTTACGTTTCGGCAGGTAGTGGTTGGACGGATCGGCGCCGGATTCGGGCATAAGCTTGTATCCTTTGCCTTCGGCTATCCAGCGGGACGCCTGGCTGGACGGATCGTCGATGTCGCCATATGCGCGAGCTTTGGCCGGGCAGGCGATGACGCAGGCCGGTTTGCGCTCTTCTTCAGGGAGCGCCTCGTTGTAAATGCGGTCGACGCAGAGGGTACATTTTTTCATCACCCCCTCGAATTCGTCGAATTCGCGGCAGCCATACGGGCAGGCCCACGAGCAGTATTTGCAGCCAATACAGTCATCGTAGTTCACCAGCACGATGCCGTCTTCCACGCGCTTGTAGGACGCGCCGGTGGGACAAACCTCGACACACGGTGCGTTCTTGCAGTGCATGCACGATTTCGGCAGATGCACCACTTCCACCTCGGGGAACTTGCCCACCTCGTAGGTCTGTACCCGGTTGAACCAAACCCCTTCCGGATCCTTGGCGTACGGGTTTGTGTCGGTCAGCGGCCCAGCATCCCCCTGCGTGTTCCACGCTTTGCAGTTGGCGGCGCATGCGTGGCAGCCTACGCACTTGTGCAGGTCAATGACCAACGCTTTCTGGCTCATTTCTTTTTATCCCGCATAAATTCGTATCGCAGGATGTCGGCCCGCTTCTCCATATGGGGGAGCGGCTTCAGCGTCTGAAACTGCGGCCAATGTCCTGTTTCGTCGGCCTTGTAAATCTTCACGCGCAGGTCGTACCACGCGGCTTGGCCCGATATCGGGTCGGAGTTGGAAATCCGTTTGTTGGTGAATTCGTTCACGATCTCGTCGGTGATGCAGTGGTTGAGCAGGAACGCCTTGCGGGCCTCGTCGGCGTCCGGATCGAGGTTCCATGCGCCGGACATCTTGCCGATGGCGTTCCATGTCCAGACCGTGTCGGGCTGCACGGCCTCGGAGCATTTCACCTGCACACGGATTTTGCCGGTGGGGCTTTCCACCCATGCCCATTCCATATCGGCGATGCCCAATGCCGCGGCTTTGTCCGGATTCATGTAAAGGAAGTTCTGCCCCATGATCTGACGCAACCAGGCGTTTTGGCTATCCCAGCTGTGGTACATCGGCATTGGGCGCTGCGTGATGGCGTGGAACGGAAAATCCTTAAGCGGCACTTGCGTCTGCTCCAGCGGTTCGTACCAAAACGGGACCGGGTCGAAGTATTTGAGTATCCGTTGTCGCTGTGCGTCAGTGGCCGGCTGGCGGCCCGGCCGTTGCCCTTTGGCGGCAAGGCGGAACCGTTGCAGCACCTCGCTGTAGAAATGCATGATGATCGGCTCGTTCAGGCGTATCAGCTTGTGCTTTTGCGACCAGTTGAGATACCCCTGGTTGATGTTGCGGTTGTAGCGGATGGATGGCTCCAGTTCTATCTCAAAGAACGAGTTGTTCTTGATGTAGGCTTCCCACTGGTTCGGGTTCGGCTCGCCCACCAGATGTTTGTCGCCGTTCACGCCACGCCATCCAGCAAGAAAACCAACGCCGCTTCCGGGGGCCGATTCCCAGCCAGTGATGAACTCTTTATAAGTCAGGAACGGCTTGCCATCCGCGTCGGCAAAGCCGGGCAGCTCCAGCTCGTGCGCGAGGTCTATCAATGTTTGCTGGAAGGGGCGGCAGTCCCCCTTCGGCGGCAATATCGGCTGGCGGATGGCGTCTGCCGGATGGTCGTAGTCGCTTATCGGGCGATCCAGCAGCGATACCACGTCGTGCCGTTCAAGGTAGGTAGTGTCGGGCAACACGAGGTCGGCATAGGCCACCTGCTCGCTGAAGAATGCATCGCTTACTACGAGGAACGGGATGCGGTATTCGCCATCGGCGTCTTTTGCCGCAAGCATTTTCATAACTTCGCCGGTGTTCATGGTGCTGTTCCAGCTCATGTTCGCCATGAAGAACATCAGCGTGTCGAGCCGGTAGGGATCGTAGTTGTGCGCGTTGGTGATGACCGATTGCATCATGCCGTGCGCCGTCAGCGGAAATTCCCAACTGAACGCCTTATCGATCCGGACGGGATTGCCATCGTTGTCCACCATCAGGTGGTCGGGGTTCGAGGGGAATCCAAGCTCGGGATTGGGGAGCGGGGTGTTGGGCCTGATGAGGTCGGGCGAGTTTATCGGCTTGGGGCAGGGGGGGATCGGCTTGGGGAACGGCGCTTTGTAACGGAATCCGCCGGGCCGGTCGATGATACCGAGGAGCATCATGAATATCGAAAGCGTACGGCCGGTCTGGAATCCGTTGCTGTGCGCCGCGATGCCGCGCATGGCGTGAACCGATACGGGCTTGCCGGTGACGGTTTTGTGGTCGCGCCCCCACACGTCCGTCCACTCTATCGGCAGGGTGATGACCTCGTCGCGCGCCATGATGCCGGCCTCCAGCGCCACCCGCTCTATTTGCTCGGCGGGCACGCCGCAGATGGTTGCTGCCTGCTCCGGCGAGTACTCCTTCATCACCCGATCGTACAGAAGCTGGAAGCCGGTTGTCAGAGTCCGTCCGTCGGGGCTTTTGAATCTTCCCAGCAGCGCCGGTTCCGTGTTCAATTGGTGGGCTTCCGCCATTTTGTTTGTTTTGAGGTCCCAGACCACATGCTGGGTCTGTTCCATATCCTTTTCCGCAAGCAGGAAGGGAAGCCCTTCTTTTTCGCTCCCTTCGGTCATGTCGAGCAGGTAGGCGGCGTTGGTGGTGTTGATGAGGAACTCTTTGTCGAAGAGGTTGTATTTCAGCAGTACATGGATCATCCCCATGATGAGCGCACCGTCGGTACCCGGCTTCACCGGCAGCCATTCGTCCGCCACCGCGCCGTAGCCGCTGCGGACGGGGTTGATGACCACCAGCTTGCCGCCGTGGTCTTTGAGGTGGGCCAGCCCCAGCTTTATCGGGTTGCTGTCGTGATCCTCCGCCACGCCGAAAAGGAACATGTACTTGCAGCGTTCAAAATCGACGCCGCCGAATTCCCAGCTTGATCCACCCATGGAGTAGATCATGCTGGTGGCCATGTTTACCGAGCAAAACCCGCCGTGCGCTGCGAAGTTCGGCGTGCCGAACTGTTTGGAGAAGTACGAAGTAAGCGCCTGCATCTGGTCGCGCCCGGTGAAAAAGGCGAATTTCTTCGGGTCGGTGGCGCGGATATGTTTCAACCGCGCGGTGAGTATCTTCATCGCCTGTTCCCACGATATCTCGTCGAACTCGGCGTTGCCGCGCTCGGCCCCCTTTTTGCGCAGCAGCGGCTTTGTGATGCGCGCGGGGCTGAACTGCTTCATGATGCCGGAAGAGCCTTTCGCGCAGAGCACCCCCTGGTTGGTGGGGTGATGCGGATTCCCCTGGATATATTTTATCTTCCCGTACTTGAGGGTGATCTTGATGCCGCAGCGGCATGCGCACATGTAGCAAGTGCTGTATTTGATGTCTTCGCCCGGCGCGAGCGTATGACCGTCATTCTCCGTTACTTCAGGCATTGGCACCCCATTGATCAATTGTATGGCATGAATGCTATACAGTGCGCGTCAATTCGGCAAAGCAGTAATTCTGATACGGCGATAAGCAATGCTTATTGAGGGGAGGGGCTTTATGGGTTCGCCTCTACGGTTACCTCGGAGGTTACGATCTCGCGCGTACCGTTCAGGAAGCCATACCACTTGCCCAGCATGTCGATCAACGAAACAAGGGCTAGAGTGCACATCACCGCCAGCAGCCCGATATTGAGGCGGAGGTTGAACGCCAGTTCCGGCGCCGCCATGGCCTTGGCGTTGAAAATGCCGATAAGGTAATACGATGCCGTGAAGGTGGTAACGTACATGAAAACCATTGGAGCGGCGGTTATCCATGCATACTTCGCCTTGCCTGACTTGATGATGATGGTGGTGCCGACGCCAAAGGCGATGGCGGCGAGGAGCTGGTTCGCCACGCCGAACATCGGCCAGATGGTCGATACGTCGCCCGTCCAGATGGGGTATGCCCACATCATCACGACGATGGCGCTGGTGCCCAGTACGCCGGGCATCCAGTTAGTCCGAGCCAACGGCTTGATGAAATGCCCCCCCATCTCCTGAAGCAGGAAGCGGGCAACGCGTGTGCCGGCATCGACGGTGGTGAGGATGAACAGCGCTTCGAACATCAGCGCGAAGTTGTACCAATATGGCATCAGCCCCTTCATGCCGGGGATTCCCGAAAGGATGGAAGCCATGCCGACCGCCAGCGATACCGCGCCGCCGGGGCGGCCCTGCACATCGGTTTCCACCATCGCGGAAAGTTCTTTGATATGCGCCGCCGGAAAACCGAGGGCGGCAAGCTGCTCAACCGTCAGCTTTGTGTTGATGGCGAAGTAGTCGCCGGGGATCAGGATGCAGGCCGCCACCAAAGCGATCATCGCCACAAACCCCTCGGCAAGCATCGCGCCGAAACCGATGGGGAGGATGTCGCGCTCGTTCATCAGCATTTTGGGGGAGGTGCCGGATGAAATGAGCGCGTGGAAGCCGCTGACCGCGCCGCAGGCGATGGTGATGAACATGAAGGGGTACACCGGCCCCGGGATGATCGGCCCGCCGCCGTGCACGAAAGGGGTGAAGGCGGGCATTTCGAGCGATGGGGCGATGAAGACGACGCCGAGCGCCAGCAGCCCCACCGTGCCGATTTTCATGAAGGTGCTTAAGTAATCGCGCGGGGCGAGCAGCATCCAGACCGGTAGCGCCGCCGCGATGAAGCCGTATAAGGCGATGGCTATCACCAACTGGTTTTTGGTGAGGGAAAAAAGCGGGGCCAGAGCCGACCCGGGGATGAAGTGGCCGGTGAATACCGCGCCCAGCAGCAGCAGTCCGCCCGCGAGGCTCACCCCTTCGACTTTGCCGGGATTGACGCGGTGCATGTAAAACCCCATGCCCAGCGCGATGGGAATGGTCATAAAGATCGTGTAAGTGCTCCAGGGGCTTTGGGCCATCGCGTTCACCACCGCCAGACCCAGTCCCGCCAGAGCCACAATGATGATGAAGTATATGGCGATGGATGCGGCGAGACCGCCAACCGGCCCGATTTCATCCTTGGCAATCCGCGCCAGCGAACGGCCGTTGCGGCGTACCGAGGCTGCCAGTATCACCATATCGTGCACCGCGCCCCCCATCACCGCGCCGATCAATATCCAGAGGAAGCCCGGCAGATAGCCGAATTGCGCCGCCAGCATCGGCCCGATCAGCGGCCCCGCCCCGGCGATGGCGGCGAAGTGATGGCCGAAAAGAACCCAGCGGTTGGTCGGTTCGTAATCCATGCCATCGTAAAGACGGTAGGCGGGGGTGACATTCTTTTCGTTCAGGGATAAAACCTTCGCGGCGATCCACGCCCCGTAAAGGCGGTAGGCGATGACGTAGATAGAAGCGGTGGCGATGACTATCCAGAGGGCATTCACCTTTTCGGAAGGGTTCACCACGCCGGTAACGATGGCAAGCGCTATCGCCGACAGAAGCGAAAGCGCGGGAAGCGCGGTTTTTTTAAACATGGCATATATATAACCCGCTTTAGCGGTGGAATAAAGCGGGAAACCATTGGTCTTCACGGTTGGGAATGATAATATGCACATCATGCTAGCATTTAAAACTATGCGGCGGATTGTCAGCGGTTTAGCCAATTTCCTCAACCGCGGCGGCGGCAAAGTGAGGCGGGCATGATCTCCATCAGGAACCGGCTGAGCATTGCCGTTTTTTTATTGATTCTCTTGCCGTCGCTCATATTCGTCTACGGCATGTTTGTCCGATACCGCACTTCCATTGTGGAAACAGCCAAGGCCAATCTGGGGTTGGCCGCCGATAACAAAGCGAATGAAATTGAAAATTATATCCGTGAGCGGAAGACCGATACAAAGGCGCTGGCCAGCTTCCAGCAAACGATCAACGATATGAAAACGCTTCATCAGTTGTTCGCGAAGGGCGGAGGCGCTTCATCCGCGTATCAAAAGGAAGAGATGCGCATGCGGGCATCCTACGAAAAATACATCGAGTTTTACGGATATTACGATCTTTTTATGATAGACCCCGATGGCAATGTCATCCTTACATGCAAGCATGAGAGTGATTACGGAACAAACATGTTCACCGGTCCGTACCGCGGCGAAGAATTGGCGTGGGTGGCAAGGACGGCGGCAACGGCGTTTGAAACCGGCTTTTCGCAATACAGTTATTACAGCCCTTCAAAGGGGCTTGCGGCTTTTGTTGCTTCGCCGGTGCTGGACAACGGGAAATTGGCGGGTATTTTGGCGGTGCAAGTTGACAGCCGGGAATATGAAAAAGTTATCGCCGATAATCCAGGGCTTGGCAAAACCGTGGAAAGTGTCATAGCCGGAAAGGTTAAGAACAAGATACTGTTTCTTTCGTCCGGTCAATACCGGCAAGGGGTGCCAGCAAACCTGGCCGAGTTTCCCATGACAAAAGATGATACGCCTTCTCTGAAGGGATTGAAGGGTGAAAGGGGAGAGGGGGTTTTAATCGACTACCGGGGAATTGAAGTTATCGCTGCGTGGCGGTATCTTCCGGCGGCACACATCAGTATGGCAGTGAAAATCACGACCGAGGAGGCGTTTGCCAAGGTGTACCAACTTGAGCGTTTGGTGTTTGGGGCATTATCGGCCATTGTTTTGCTGATAATTCTTTTTGGCGCGTGGGTCGGAAGGGCGATTATATGGCCGATCAATATTCTGGAAAAAGCGACGGGCGCGATGGCCAAGGGGGATTTGACGCAGCGGGTGCCGGTTGGCTCGGCGGATGAAATAGGGCGTTTGGCCGGATCATTTAACACCATGGCGGAGCGGCTGGAAAAGTCCGCCGCGGGACTTGAAGCGGAAGTGCTCGGCCGCACGCGCGATCTTGCGGCCACCAATGAAAAACTGGCCCGGATAATACGCGAAATGGAAACGGTGGAAGTGAAACTTAGCCAGACGACCTCATTCCAGCGGGCGATTCTGGACAGCGCCAATTACAGCATTATTTCGACCGATATTCACGGCAGAATCAAGTCATGGAACCACGGGGCGGAAAAAATGTTGGGCTACGCCGCCGACGAGGTGGTTGATAAGGAAACGCCGGCGATATTGCACGACCCGGAAGAGGTGCAAAAGCGGGCCACGGAACTTTCCGGGGAATTGGGCATCGCGATTGAGCCGGGTTTTGAGGTTTTTGTGGCAAAAGCCAGATTGGGGGCTCCCGATGAAAACGATTGGACATATGTGAGGAAGGATGGAACAACATTCCCCGTCCGTCTTTCGGTTACGGCGCTGTTTAATGATCAAAAGCAAATAACCGGATTTTTAGGGGTCGGTTTCGATATTACCGACCAGCAAATCGCCGCGCGCTCCCTTGAACGGGCAAAAGAGAATGCCGAGGCCGCGGCGGAAGAAGCGCGAAAGGCCAACCAATATAAAAGCGAGTTTTTGGCAAACATGAGCCACGAGATACGGACGCCGCTGAATGCCATTCTCGGCATAGTCGAACTGTTAGCAGAAACTCCTTTGAACGATGAGCAAAAGAGGTATCTGCAGGTCTTTCGGGGGGCATCGGAAACCCTTTTGTACCTTGTCAACGATATTCTTGATCTTGCGAAAATCGAGGCGGGCCAGTTGGATCTTGAGGAGACCGAGTTTGACTTTAAGGAAACGATGGATCTGGCCATCGGCATTATTTCCCCCCGCGCCCGGCAAAAGAGGTTGCCGCTGTCATTAAACATTGAACGACCGCCCGGCTATTATCTGCGGGGCGATCCGGTGCGGCTGCGCCAGGTGCTTTTGAATATCATGAGCAACGCCGTGAAATTTTCTTCGAAGGGCGCCATTCAGGTAAATGTTAAGTTCAAGCAAACGGATAAAGGAGTAGAGGTGGAAATAGCGGTTGCCGATCAGGGCATAGGAATTCCAAAGGAGAAACAACATCTCCTTTTTGAACGTTTCAAACAGGCTGATGCCTCTGTCACCCGGCAATATGGCGGAACTGGGCTGGGGTTGGCGATATCCCGGATGCTGGTGGAAAAGATGCGCGGCAATATCCGGCTTGAGAGTGAACCGGGAATGGGGAGCACCTTTACCGTTACGGCGCTATTTAAAATGGGAAATCCCAAAGAGGCCGTGCCGGAGGAAAACAATTTGGCTGGCATGTCGGTTCTCGTTTATTTTGAAGAAGAAAGCGAGCGAAACAGGGTCGTCAGCTTACTTGAAAATACCGGCGCCTTGGTGCGGCCCGCAGGATCGGAGAACGAACTCAAACAGGAGCTGACCTCCGCAGGTACGACCAATACGCACATTACAGTTGTTTTGACCTATTGTGATGTAAAACGTGGTGTCACGTGCAAGTTGGCGTCGGAGTTAGGCCGCAAACCCGCCGGCACCGGCAGCGGGGTCAAGATGCTGACCGTTGCTTCCGGCGGCATTTGCGTTAACAGGCCCGAAGAAGGGGCGCTGGAACCTAACTGTTGTCTGGTCTCCCCCGTTGCTGGCAAAGAGCTGATAAGGGAACTCAGGAAAATATGGGCTGAGAATTACAAGGTGGGGATTTCAGTGAAAAGTGAATATGGAAATGGTACTCAGAGAATCCTTCTTGTCGAGGATGCCAAGGACAACCAGTTGCTCTTGAAAGCATATTTAAAAAAAACCCCGTACCATCTCGAATTGGCCGAAAATGGCCAGGAAGCGGTGGAGAAGTATATGGCTGGCGTTTTTGACCTCATTCTCATGGATGTGCAAATGCCGGTGAAGGACGGATACACCGCGACAAAAGAGATCAGGACCTACGAGAAAAAAAATAACAAACCGCGTACGCCGATAATCGCCTTGACCGCTAACGCCTATCAGGAAGATGTTAACAACAGTATTGACGCCGGTTGCGATGCCCACATGACGAAGCCGATTATGAAGGACAAATTGCTCGCGGCTATTGAGGCGGTTCTCAAGAAAACCTGATGGTTTTACCTCGACAGGGATTCCTCGGAACGCCATCCGGCCATGTTGGCATTTGCCGGCCCCGTTGCCTCATGGCAGAATGTAACCCAAGGAGGCTAATTTCTTTTAGTCGTTGCCTCATAACTCAGGTAACCGTAGAACATTAAAGATTTTCTTGAGTTTTTTCTCAAGGGTTTTCTT